>JACUUL010000021.1 GCA_014859345.1 Thermoleophilia bacterium | reverse complement strand
CCCGGGATGACAGATTTCATTTAAAGCATGCATTCGCGATTTTTCATATCGATGACAGGCCCTTGCCGCCGCCAGGGGCGCACCAGGGCGTACAGGGCGCCAACGGCGCTGAACAATACCAGGCTCGGCTTGTCATAAAGAACCATCAGATGGCCGCCATGTAAAAGCAGCACCGCCAGCGAGACGTACAGCGCCACGGCCGGACCGGACCGGTTCTTGATGACCAGAAATCCTTCCCATGCCAGACCCGCGATCAACAGGGCCAGCAGCGGCGCAGCCAACCAGCCGAATTCCATCATCCAGGTAAGCGGCAGACTGTCCACAGCGCGATTGTTGGTGCCGGGCGAGTTATAAAGGCCGACTCCCAGCGGATTATCCTTAAACACGGCCCAGGCCAGCGGATGCAGATCGGCGCGGGTGGATATCGATCCAGCCCGCGACGCCCACTGCTGGGCGATGACCGTGGGCAGTTTGAGTCTGCCTTTCTGCAAGATCACTTCGTCTATGATGACCTGGCTGTCATCGTCCACGATGCGGAAATCTGCGCCGCCGTTCTGGCGGCCGTCCAGCCGGGCGTCAGCCAGGAAAAAAGCCGCGCTGGTCCTGGTACGGCTGTCCGCCTTTTGAACGTATCCGGAGAGGGCGTATACTCCGCCTTCGTTTGCGTTTTCGTCCCAGGAGTCGTACTCGACATGCATGGCTCCCCGGCCCTGGTCGAAAAATCTGACTATGACGGTCACCGAACCACGCTCACCGCGATAGAAATCATCGCCAACGTTAAAGTAAAGGAACTTGTTTATTGGGGTGATGCCACCGGCCTCGCCTTTGACCACCGTATATGGCCCATCACGGGTCTCCGTCCAGGCAAGTCCTTCCTCCACGCGGATCTCGCCGAGATGCGTCCATACCTTCTCCAACCTCAGGAAATCAATGGTGATCAAGGCTGCCGGAAGGACCAGAGCGGGAACCAGCCAGCGGGCGTGCCGCGCCAGCCAGAAACGGCCCCTGTAAGCCAGCAACGGTGTGTATATTGCCGCCGCCAGAAGCCATGAGCCGCGGCTAAAGGACAGAAAGACAGCAGCGGCCACCAGCAACAGGGAAGCAGCCAGGAGCAGGCGGCGCCGCCACAGGGCCAGCATGATCAGCGGCGCCGCTCCGGACATGACGGCGCCCACAAACCCTGGATGCCCGATCAGGGACCGGACGCGGTAAAACTGGCTGCTGGCGTCAATCCTCGTGTCCGTGCCGATGACTTCCACCTGGATAGCGTCGAATATGGGATTTCTCTTGGCCGCATATTCAGCCACGCCTACCAGGCTCAGCGACACTACCGCGATGGCGATGACGGCTGTCAGCAGGCGCACGTCGCCCTTGCTCCTGACACCGTGCTTAATGAGGAAGAATGTTCCGGCGCCGGTGACGACCCAATTGACAGTCATTCCCAGGGTCTCCGGGGTGAAGGCTCCGCGCAGCAGGAAAACCGCCGCCAAAGCCGCAACCAGCGCGTCCACCATGTCCAGTCGCGGCCACCGGCGTCCGGCGATGTATCCGGCCGCCAACAACATCCAGGAGACAACAAAGGCTGTGCGGAAGGGCGTCACGAGCGCCGGTCCCAGGCCGGCCCGGCCGGGTCCCACGAGGTTGATGAGATGAAAGAGGCCGAAAGCGATGGTGGCAGTCGTGGCGGCCTGCCAGGCGCGGTGCAGCCTTATATTGGCGGGAAGCCGGAACTCAGCGCTGTCAGGCCCCGCATTGCCTTTGGAGTCGACTAGGGGCATGCCGGATTCACCCGTTTATCTGCCGAGCAGTTTCTTCTGCATCAGCCGCCTTGGACTTCGGCGGGGCAGCAGGTCCACCTTCGCCCGGGAGAAAACACGCTTGATCGGCAGATGGTAGGGGCATTCGCGTTCACAGATGCCGCAGTTGTCACAGGCCTCCAGATCCGGACTGGCAGTCCGGTACTGTTCCCGGGCCCAGTCCCAGGAATGATAGCGGTCGAAATACTCGTACCAGCGCAGGATAGTCCTGATATCGATGCCCTGGGGACAGACCACGCAGGTCTCACAGCGCCGGCAAAAGACCTTCTCGCACTTCTTTTCCGACTCTGCGATAGTGGCCAGAACATCGTCGCGGGGAACCAGGCCGTCGCTGCTCGCGGCCTCTTCCGTGTCCAGGTTCTCGGTGAGCTCGTTCAGGTTGTATACGCCCACGATAGTGGCTTCCGGTTTTTGGGAAAAGATGTAGCGCAGCGCAAGGCGGGCATCGCCGGCATACCCGAACACCATGGGCTTGATAGTGACCAGGCCGATGCCGCGGCGCCTGAGTTCCTCCATCAGGCCCTCGGTGGCCTCACGATCCACATAGTTGAGGGGAAATTCCACCACGTCGAACGCGGCCATCTCCAGCGCCCTCAGAATCGTCTCCGGCTGATGGGCGCTGATGCCCACCTGCCTCACATAGCCGGCGCTTCTCAGCTCCTCCAGGGCATGGTAGGCGCCAGCCGGGCTCATGATCTCGTTCAGGACTGAAAGCGTCAGCACATTGTGCAGGGAGTAGATGTCGATATAGTCGACCCCGAAGTTGCTGAGGCTCTGGCGTGCCTCTGCCAGCGCCTCGGTCTTCTTGCGCTTGTGGGTGCTGGTGCCCAGAACCACCTGGTCGCGGAAATTCCGGACCGCCAGCCCGATCTTGTTCTCGGAGTCCCGGTACATGCGGGAAGTGTAAAAAAGGTTGACCCCCCGGTTGTATGATGTTTGTATCAGCTCGTTGGTCTCAGTCTGGGAGATGTACTGGAAGGGTATGCCTCCCAGTCCCAGGCGGGAGACCTCAAGCCCGGTATTTCCTAATTTGTGCCTTTGCATATCTGCTCTTAGTTCTCGCTTTGTTTGGGGTCAGGTCTTGAATGTTGAATCGCGATTCAACATTCAAGACCTGACCCCTTGCCCTTTCACCGCGTAGACTGTCATGGCCGATGACCACCTGTGTCCGTCAACCAGTTTCTTGTACTTCGAAAGACCCTTCACCACCAGCCGGTCCAGAAAGGAGGGCGTGTGCACCACATCTCCGGGACGGCGCAGGCGGCGCTCCTTGAAATACTGCCAGTTCATCTGGCAATAGTACAGCGGCGTCTCGTACACTGTCTCGACGACGCGAAAGCCGCCGGCCGCAAGCAGCCGCTCGAGGTTGCCGAGGTTGAAGCTGTAGAGGTGACGCGGCACCTCGTAGATGAACCAGTCCGGCCCCAGCAAGCCGGCCTCGGGCGCCGCCGCGTTCTGGGTGTAGATGACCAGCAATGAATCCTCTCCGGTAATGCGGCCGATCTCATCGATTGTCCGGCGTGGACTCTGGACATGTTCCAGCACCCCCCAGAGGGTGACCACGTCAAAGGCTCCATCCCCAAATCCGGCATCCTCGAGCTGGCCGGCGCGGGCGTCGATGCCTGCCTGTGTCATCAGCTCCACCATCTTCTCGTTGGCATCCACGCCGGTCACGTCCCAGCCGGTTTCCTTCATGAAATAGAGGAAGGAACCGTCCCCGAAACCGATGTCCAGGAGCCGCCCCGGCCTCCGGTAGCGCTCGATAAGTCCCTTGCGCGGGCCCAGCAGCCGTCCCAGCTCTTCCAGGCTCCTGTCCTTGAGCCCGGCCGCCTTGTTGTAAAGGTCGTAATCTTCCTGCGGGTAATAGCGGGACATCTCGTCGAAGGACGGGCGCGGGCTCACGTAAACAAGGCCGCAGTCCTGGCACCTCACTAACGGGAACCACCCCGGGACGCCATACAGGCGGTCGCGGCCGATAAATAGCAAATCGCGGTAGCCGCCGCCGCAGACATCGCAGAATATGCCGTCGCCGCCCGTGGCGTCCCCCTGACCTCTGACCTCCCGCGGCGCCCGCCCGCCGCTCACTTCCAGCCCTTTCCGGCCGGGTACCAGACGTTGCGGGTGTAGGCCCAATAATTGCAGTCACGGCAGAGGTCGATCTCGCTGAAACGTCCCTGCTTGTGCAACCGGCGGAAATGCTCGAATTCCGGACCTTTCCAGATTTCCTCGATGGTCTGCCCGTTCACGTCGCCGATTACGCCCAGGTGGTTGAAATCCACGTTACAGAAGCTGACCTTGCCGTCGTAGTTGATGGAAAAGGAGTTAAAAAGAAAACCGCAGGGATAGCGCCTGGCTGGCAGCTGCATCAGGCTTTTGACCTCGGGGCGGTGTCCGCCCCAGTTGATGGCCGGGATGAGCAGGATGTCCACGTCGTGGGGACCCCATTTCTCCTTAAAGAGGCCTATCTCGTTCCTGGTCTCTGCCATGACGATCAGCTGCACTTTCACCCTGGGCCAGACATAGCCGCGCTCCTTGCGCATGGCCAGGAAGCGCTCGATATTGGCGATGACCTGGTCGTACTTGGTAGAACCCCTCACCTGCCTGTAGGTCTCGGGGGTGGCGGCATTGACGCTGAAGAGCAGAACATCCAGTTTCGAGTCCAGCAGCCTTTCGGCTTTCTCCTCGTCCAGCAGCAGGGCGTTTGTGTCCATGTTGAGCAGGGTGCTGGGGGCCACTGTCTTGATGTGGTCGATGAGATCGAAGATATGAGGCGCCTTCAGCGGCTCGCCGTCCTTGTGCAGACGCACCTCGGCGGGCGGATGGCGCGAGATCTCCTGCGCCAGCTTGTCGAACAGGTCCATGCTGATATCGCCCACCGGCCGGGTGAGGTCCTGGCGGGGACACATGTTGCAGCGCAGGTTGCACCGGTTCGTGGGCTCGATGTTGATGCGCGAAGGGAAATCCGGCGTGATCTCCTCCACCCTCATGGCCTTGTCCTTGATCAGCTTCTTGGCCTTGTTATCCCTGACTATTTTTTTGGCTTTGGTCTTAAGCGACATGTCCTGTTCCGTTACTCTTTTGTTTCCGGGTTTGACGGCATCACGCTATTGGCTCAAAGGTATCCTTCTTGAATCGCTTGAACAACTCCCACTCCACAGGAGCCCAGTAAAATTCCCTGTTCACCCTGGTCTTCGCCAGGGAATGCATGATCCGGTAGGGCCACTTCTTTATGCCGTGTTTGAGGCTGCGCTGCATAGTCGAGTCCGGATAGGCGAAGGGGAAGTAAAAACCGTTCACTTTCTCGATCAACTGCCGCTCCCAGGGTTCGACCCACTGGCTTTCCTTCATGGTGGCCGGATTGTAATCGGCCCATTCTTCCAGGGATTTGGGCTCGGGCATGCCGTACTGGACAGACAGGTCGTAAAGAGGCGTCCCCGGATAGGGAGTAAACACGAAGATCTTGGTGCGGATATCCGGATGGATGTGCTTCAGCCTTTGGATGAAATCCAGCAGGTCCTGGGTGGTCTCCTGCGGCGGAGTCCCGGGCGGGTGCGGAAATCCGGTTATGAACGTGAAAGTGCCGCCGATGCCATAATCGCGGCACACTTCAGCGCTCTTTAAATGGTCCTCGGCAGTCGCGCCCTTTGAGATCAGCTCGAGAACCGGCTCCGCCGCGGACTCGGCGCCCACGATTATCCGCTTGCAGCCGCTGTCCCGGATAAGCTCCAGCGTCTCCTGCTTGTAGCGGTGGAATGTATCCGGACGGGCCGAAGCTACCCAGCGGATATCCAGGCCGGACTCGATAAAACCGCGGCAAATGGCCGCAACCCGCTTCTGGTTGGCGAAAAAATTGGCGTCGCTGAAGTTCACCTGGTCCAGCCGGTAAGTCTTCACAAGGTCGGTAACCTCTGCCACGACCCGCTCGGCGTCAAGCCCAAACCAGCGGCGTTGAAACAGCGAGGCGTCCGCGCAATAACCGCATTTGCCGGGACAGCCCTGGCTGGAATGGAACTCGGTTGTGCGGATCTTCTCATGGTTGATCTTCTGGTTGAGTTCTATGGCCCGGTTTACATCAAGCAGATGATACGGGGCCGGCAGCACATCATTGATGTTAGTCAGCGGCCGCGGCTGGTTGACAACGATGCCGTCCGCCGTCCAGTAGGCCGCCCCGGGTATGTCCCGCGGGGCCCGGCCGGCTGCCAGGCTCTCCACTATCTCCCGAAAAGTGACGTCTCCCTGCCCCGCGCAGACGATGTCGCAGGCCTCTGACTCGCAACACTGTTCGGGAAAGAGCGAGGGATGATACCCGCCCCAGACAATCGGCACCTCCGGGTCCATGGCCCGGATCTGGCGGGCCATGGCGATTCCCCGCTTGATCTGGTAGCCGGTAATGGAGCTGATGCCGACGCAGACAGTATCGTCGAGGTGATTGAGCACCGCCTGCTCGTAATTTGGGGTGACACGCTCGTCAACCAGGTGGAGGTCGTACTTGCCCTCCAGCGGCGCCGCTACCACAGCAAGGGCCAGCCCCAGCTCTATCCGGTAATGGCCGTAAGCCGGCGTAGGAAAGAAAAGAACAACTTTCTGCTTTCCCCGCCGGTCATAATTGGTTTTTCGCGCGACTGTGCTCATCTCGAATACAGCAGGCCGCTTTTTCCCCGGTAACCCTGGACTTTCCTGACGCGGAGAGGAATGGGGACCTGCGTTAAACCTATCTTATTATAGTAAGACCGCAGCGGCTATCGCTACCGAATCTGGTCCCCTTCAGTTATTTCCCCGGGCTCCCGGGGTATGAGGACTGAATGAACGAAAAATCTTATATCCGCTGGTTTGAGGATCTTGATTCAGGCGACGTGGCCATTGTCGGAGGCAAGAACGCGTCTTTGGGCGAGATGATCGGCAGCCTCAAGGAGGAAGGAATCCGGGTTCCTGACGGCTTTGCCACCACCGCGGCCGCCTACCGGGAATATGTTAGCCATAACGTACTCGATGATGCGATCCACGGCCTCCTGGACGATTACAAAGCAGGCAGGAAGACGCTGCACGAAGCCGGCTCGGACATCAGGAAAAGGCTGCAGAGGGGCAAATTCCCCACCGAGATAGAAACGAGTATCCTCGAGGCCTACCGGGAGCTCAGCCGGCGCTACGATGCCGCCGAAGCCGATGTGGCGGTAAGGAGCAGCGCCACTGCGGAAGACCTGCCGGAAGCAAGCTTCGCCGGACAGCTGGAGACTTTCCTGAACGTCACCGGCGAGAAAGAGCTGATCGATGCCTGCCGCCGCTGTTACGCATCCCTCTTTACCGACCGGGCCATCGTCTACCGGGAGGAACATGGTTTTGACCACATGGATGTGTCGCTGTCGGTGGGCATCCAGAAGATGGTGCGCTCCGACAAGGCCGGTTCCGGAGTGATGTTCTCCATCGATACCGAGACCGGCTTTAAGGACGTGGTGATCATCGACGCTGCCTGGGGCCTGGGCGAGAATGTCGTCCAGGGGGCGGTCAACCCTGACGAATACATGGTTTTCAAGCCGCTGCTCAGCGACCTGGAACTGAGACCAATCATCGGGAAGCAGATGGGAGCCAAGGAAAAGAAGATGGTATACACCTCGGGAGGAACGGCACCCACCAGAAACGTGGAGACTTCTGCCGGCGAGCGCCATTCCTTCGTGATCGACGACGCGCAGATACTGGAACTTGCGCGGTGGGCGGCAGCCATCGAGAGCCACTACGGCAAGCCCATGGACATCGAATGGGCCATCGACGGCGACATGGGCGAGATTTTCATCGTCCAGGCCCGGCCCGAGACCGTCCAATCGCGCAAGGAAACCGCGCTGTTCAGGAGTTACTCGCTCAAGGAGACTGGAGAGCGGATCGCCCGGGGAGCCGCGATCGGCGACGCGGTGGCGTCCGGACCCGCCAACGTGATCAAGAGCGCCGCGGAGATCGACCGTTTCCAGGACGGAGCTATCCTGGTCACCGGCATGACCGACCCCGACTGGGTGCCGATCATGAAGAAGGCCGCCGGCATCGTCACCGACCACGGCGGCCGCACCTCCCACGCCGCCATCGTCAGCAGGGAGCTGGGCATTCCAGCGGTGGTAGGCACCGGCAACGCCACCAAGACGATCAGGGACAGCCAGGAAATAACCATCTCCTGCGCCGAGGGGGACGAGGGCTATGTCTACGAGGGATTGCTCGAATACGAGGAAAAGGAAATAGATCTGAGCGACATCCCCAGAACCGGGACCAAGATCATGATGAACATCGCCAGCCCGGAGGCCGCCTTCCGCTGGTGGCGTGTGCCCGCCGACGGCATCGGCCTGGCGCGCATGGAGTTTATCATCAACAACATCATCCGCATCCACCCGATGGCGCTGGTCGATTACGACCGGCTGGAGGATGAGGAGGCGCGGCGGCAGATCGATGAGCTGACACGCTTATATAGCGACAGGACTGAATATTTTGTCGACAACCTGTCCCGCGGGATCGCCCGCATTGCGGCTTCGCAATACCCGGACCCCGTGGTGGTGCGGATGAGCGATTTCAAGACCAACGAATACGCCAACCTGATCGGCGGCCGGCAGTTCGAGCCCAGGGAGGAAAACCCCATGCTCGGCTTCCGGGGCGCCTCCCGCTACTACAGCGACACCTATCGTGACGGGTTTGCGCTGGAGTGCCGGGCCATCAAGAGGGTCAGGGAAGAGATGGGATTCGATAACGTGATCGTCATGATTCCTTTCTGCCGTACCGTGGATGAGGCCGACAAGGTGCTCGAGGTCATGGCGCAAAGCGGCCTGCAGCGCGGTGAGAACGGCCTGAAGGTTTACGTGATGAGCGAGATACCGAGCAACGTGGTCCTGGCCGACCTGTTTGCCGCCCGCTTCGACGGCTTTTCCATCGGCTCCAACGATCTGACTCAGCTGGTTCTCGGCGTCGACAGGGACTCCGAGGAACTGTCCGGGCTCTTCGATGAACGCGACGAGGCGGTAAAGAGGATGATGGCCATGCAGATCGAGGCGGCTCACGCGGCCGGCTCGGTAGTGGGCATCTGCGGCCAGGCCCCCAGTGATTACCCGGAGATCGCGGCTTTCCTGGTCGAAAGGGGAATCGACTCCATCTCGCTCAATCCCGACAGCGTCATAGAAGTGATGAAACGCCTCTCCCAGAGAGAAAGTCCTCAGGAGCCGGCTGGATAGTCTTGCTCGCCCTCGTCAAGCAAGCGGAAATAGTAGCCCGGAAGGATTTCAGCTCTGGAGAATATGGAGTTACCGGGAACTGCCTGTCGCGGAACTAGATGGGCGCGTCGTCCGGATAGATGTGAGAGACTCCGCAGGCGTCCCGGGCGGTCGCGTTAATGGAGGTCCTGAAGGCCCCGATGCCCGCGGGTACGGTGTACGCGACTGTCGCCGTCGCGCTGTCGCCGGCGGCGATATCCCCGAAAACTACCGGAATGTCGCTGTCCAGCGTCACTCCCATGGTGTTCGTGGCTCCGACCACCTCTACCGAATAAGCGACGGGTCCTTCGTTGGTGATGCTGATATCGATGGACAGGATGCGATCGGTATAGTCCCTGAAGCTGGCCCAGTATGCGCCCTGGTAAGACGGACTCAGCCCCGGCCTGACGGGTTTGCAGGACGGCGCCTCTTTCAAGGGGAGAAAGTAGCCGCCGTTTAAAACCGGCTCGTCGGGATTGCTGAGATAGGCGCTTATCTGGTCGGCAGTGGGCAACCCCTGTTCGAGCACGAGATTCCTGTGCGCGGAGTTGGTCTGCCAGGGACCTTCCCAGCCGTTGGCATAGCCTATGCCCACCATGTGACCGGGCGGCATTGGCAATATCCCGCCTCCAGGGCCATAGGCAAGCAGGCGCGAGTCTGAAAGAACCTCGCCATCGTTGAATCGCAGATAGAGATGTGTCTTTCTGCCGTCCGGGTCGAAGATTCCCACGGCCCTCATGACGTCACCGGCTACTATTCCCCTCGGCATGACGATCTCGGCGCCGCTGCCCGCTTCCTCCCGGTGGAAGTAAACCCTGTAATCACCGCCGATTCCATAAGGGCTGTGCCAATCGAAGACCAGAGCGACGTTATCGACCCAACCCAGGCCGTCGCCACGGGGAGTTCCGACCGAAAGCCATTCTGTGGAGATGGTTTCGAAACTGTCCTCCCGGTTAAATCCGAGGGTGACATCCATGCCAAACCAGAACGCCCGGTCGAAGTCGATGTTCAGCTCCGAACCGTCTATGTCTGCCTTCCCCTGCATCCGCGCAGACCTCGACGCGTGCGGCTCTCCCTCCCAGTAGCAACCGGGTGAATCGCCGTTGTAAGGAGGGACCGCGTAGCTTTTATTGGCGATGGTTCCTTGATAGAAATCATCAAACGATCTTTCGGGCTCCAGGGTCACACCATCGATCAACACCACGGTGCCCTCCGAGCCTGTCCCGTCCGCGTGGGGCAGTACGGCTATCTGGAGATCGGTGTCATCCACAGTGAATGTGAGTGAATAGAGCCTCCAGTCGTCGCCAAGCTCCTGCTCTCCGAGCGATGCCCATATTTCGAAGGGCGAGGTCTCGAAGGCGTATATGCGCATTTCGTTCGCGGATTCGCTGCTCTTTAGCGCCTTCGCCCAGAAGCTGAGCGCGTACTGGTCGTGGCCTGGATCCAACGGAGGCAGCTCAAAGGCGTCAGCTTCCCGGAAAACTATGCCGGAATACCTGTCACCCCCCGTGGTCACCTTCCAGCAGGAGCCGCCCAGATAGCAGCCTGCGTCATGCCGTTCTATCACAGCGTCGAACTGACTGTATGACCCATCTGTGTTAACTCCCGCCGAAGGGTTCTTCATGTAGTTCGTCCCATTTTTCTGGACGTGAAGGCCGGGGATTTGCTCGCCGATTCCAAAAAATGCGGCGCCGCTCATGAATATTTCAGGCGCATCCGGATTCCCGGACTGCGCGTCCGCCGCGCGGCCAGGCGCCAGCATAATGGCGATTGCAAAAACCATTGCTCCTGATAGCTCTATCAAGCGATGACGCTTCCGAATCATGGCCCCCCTCAGAGCGATTCGAATCCGGAATGCAAGCCCGCCTGCCTTCGCTGCCAAACAGGCGGGCTCAAAGCAAACCTGAATGGTCAAAAAAGTCTAAGGCGGTCCTCAGAGGGCGTCTATCAGGGATTTCCACCAATAGGCCGGGGAAATCCCACCACTTCGGAAGCAAACAGCCTGAAAGCTGCGGCGAGTTCACCGCGAGCGGAAGCAAACTGTTGCCAGCGCCGAACCAGGCCGGTCAGAAAATCATGCCGGCGCACACGCAGAAACAGCGACAAATGAGAGGCGAGCATAGGCTGGGACCCGGAAAGTGTTATCGGGGGTTTACTGCAAAGCGGAGCGGCGGGAGCCCTGGCCGCGGGGCAGGAAAAATCTCAGGCAAGCCTGAGGGCCCGGGCCAGGTTCCATTCCCAGGGAAGGCTGTAATAGTCCAGGCGCACCCGGATCCGGCAGGCCAGGGTAAACAGCCAGAAGACGGGCTTTGCCCGGCTGCGTGAGACCTTTTCCCGGGCCAGCTGATTTGGATAGGCCCAGGGCAGGTAAAAGTCGGCGATCTGTTTCACCTTCATTTTCTGTTTACGGGATATCCAGGGAGTCTGAACGGTCCGGGCGTCGTAGACGGCCCAGTCTTCAAGGGTGGCGGGCATGCTGAAGCCGCCCGCCTCACCCAGGCGGGTCAGAGCTGTGCCGGGGTATGGAGTGAAGAAGAGCGTGGTGGTGCGGGTGTCGGCGTATATCTCTTTAAGCTGCTTCATGAAATCGAGCGTCGTCTGCATCTGCTTCCAGCTCTCGGTGGGGAAACCAAAGATGAAAACGTAGGAAGGCTGGATGCTGTGGTCGCGGCAGCGGCGGGTGGCGTCCAGCACGTCCTGGGCCTCGTTGCCCTTGTTGATCAGCTCCAGGACCGAGTTGTCGCCCGACTCGGCCCCCATCATGAACTTCGTGCAGCCGGAATCGCGGATCAGGTTCAGGTCCTCGTCGCCAAAGGCCATCACCTGCGATGGCCGGATGGTGGCGAACCATTCAAACCGGCGCCGCGAATCCAGAAAACCCCGGCAGATCTCCCGTACCCGGCGCTTGGAGGCGAAGAAGTTGTTGTCATCGAAATAAACCCGGTCCAGATCGTAGCGCTCGACCAGTTCCGTCACTTCAGCCACCACCCGTTCTGCCGAAAGCCCCTTCCATTTGCGGCCATAGGCCTCGGGGTTTGAGCAGAAGCCGCAGGCGTGCGGACAACCAAAGCTGGAGACATAGCTCAAGCCCCTGCGGGTATCGCCGTGCACGCGGCGGTTGAAATCCATATAACTCTCCACGTCGACCAGGTCATATGGCATGGGGGGAAACTCGTTGATGTCGGCCACGCGGCGCTCGGGGTTGCTGACGACCTTGCCGTCCGTGAGAAAGGTCAGGCCGTCGATCTCTTCCAGGCCTTTCCCGCCCTCGAGCCAGCCGGCCAGCTCCAGGCAGGCATGCTCGCCCTGGCCCCGGACCACGATATCCACCCGCGGATCGCGCGCCGTCTGCTCGGCCAGCAAAGAGGGATGGTAGCCGCCCCAGACAACCGGTTTTTCCGGGTATCTCTCCTTGACGGCCTGTGAAACGGCCAGGCCGTCGGCTATCTGCCAGCCGGTCATGGAGCTTACCCCGAGGAGGTCGGCGTCGGCCATGCTGGCCAGCACCCGCCCGCGATAATCCGGCTCCACCCGGGCATCGACGATATCCACCTCGATGTTCCTGGCCTTAAGCGGCGCCGCCAGAGCCATGACGCTCAGGGGCGGGCTCACCTTGTGGGCGTTGTTCTTGTTGGTCAGAGGGAAGAAAAAGACAAACTTCATTTAACCGCCTTCTTTGGGGCCACCCGCCCCGGGCTGTCCACCTGCGGGCCCGGGGCCCCGGCTGCGCGGCCCGCCTTGCGGCAGTAAGCTTCGATCATGATGCCCTGTCCCAGGCGGGGCAGGATCTTCTCCGCCGGAGCGATGGCCACTTTCCTCAGCAACCGGTCCAGGGCGGACGCGGGAAACTTCCGGCCCCTCCGGTTCTCGATGCTGCGCTCGGTGACGAAAGCCGAACCGTAGTGCAACAGGTCCTCCAGGCCGAAGCGATTTTGTTCCAGCAACCGCCCGAGCGTTCCCGGCGAAAAGTGCCATACGTGCCGGGGCGCTTCCACGTTAAACCAGTGCCGTCCGAAGTAGCGGGCCTCCCAGGAAGCTATATTGTGCGTCTGGACAACCAGCAGGCCGCCCTCGTTGAGGTGCCGGTGGCACCGTCCCAGCAGAGCTGCTGGATCGTCGACATCCTCGATCACGCCAAAAAGCGTGATGCAATCGTAGCTGCCGTCCCAGTCCACCTCGTGCTCGGCGCCGGCTGCCATGTCCAGTCCCAGCTGTTCGCGGGCGAAGATTGCGACCTGTTCGTTGAGCTCGATGCCGCTCACCTCCCAGCCTCGCTGCTTCATGCACAGCATGAAATATCCATCGCCGGCGCCCACGTCCAGAAGCCGGCCGGGACGCTGGCGCCGGTTGATCTGATCTATCTGGGCGGCGAAGCGGGCGATGCGCTGCCCGGGGGAAGCATGCTTGCGTCCCAGCGCCCAGTCGAACAGGGGATACTCGTCGCTAAAGGCGCGGCGGCGCTCCTCGAAAGGAGGCAAGGGCGACATCCTGAGAGTGCCGCACAGGCGGCATTGGACTATCTGTTGCTCACCCTGGAAATCCAGCAGCGTGTCCCGCACTGTCCATTTAAGCGTGGCGCCGGCGCTGCCGCAGACGGCGCAGTTGACCGGCTGGCCCGCGTCTTTGCCGCTTTTTTGCTCTTTTTTTAAATCGGCCTTCATCCCCTGCGCCCTGCTTTTAGCTGCTTCAGCTTCCACTCCAGAGGCGCCTCGAAATTGCGGTTGCCCACCCGCCAGGAAGCCAGACGGTGCATGGCCCTGTAAGCATATGATCTGGGCCCCCCCGCGGCCATCTTCTGCCGCAGCTCGGGCCCCGGCGAGGCATAGGGCATATAAAAATCAATGATCATGTCAACTTTCTTCTTGTATTCGGGATTCACCCAGGGAGTGTGCAGTTCGGTGAGATCGAAGTCGGCCCACCCTTCCAGCCAGCCGGGCGGCCTAAAGCCCAGCTGTACGGCCTCCTCGTACATTGGAGCTCCCGGATATGGAGCGAAGAAAAAGCCATGCACTTCGAAATCCTCATTGACGGCCTTGATGCCTTCAATCATCCTCAGCGTCAACTCGATGTCCTTCTCCGGCTCCCCCGGAAAACCGAACATTGTGGTAAAGCGCGCGGTGATGCCCAGGCCGTCGCAGAGACGCGCCACATGCAGGGTATCATCCACCGTGGTTTGCTTGCCGATCATCTTCAGCGCCTCCTGGGAGCCTGACTCTGCTCCCAGCAGCAGACGGCGGCATCCTGCGTCGCGGATCAGCTCCCGGAACCGGGGCGAGAAGTCGATGAACTGCCTGGTGCGCACGTCGGCAGCCCACTTCAGGTCGAGCCCCCGCTCCAGGATGCCCTCGCAGATGGCCTTGACCCGCTTTTTGCTGACAAAGAAGTTGGTATCGGCGAAATCGATGGCGTTGACTCCGTAATTTTTGGCCAGATTCTCGAGATCGTCCAATACCCGCTCCGGCGGAAAGCCGACCCAGCCGCGGCCGTACATGGAGGTCTCGGCGCAGAAACCGCAGCCGAACGGGCAACCTTGCGACGAGAAATACTTCATGGTGCGGGTGCCCAGATCGGGCACCATATACGTCTCGATGTCGAGGATGTCATAAGGCGTGGAGGGGTACTGATCGATCTCCACCAGAGGCGGATGCTCGGCGACGATGGCCTCGCCGTCCCGCTTGTAACACAGGCCCGGCACCCCCTCGAGGTCTTCGCCGGCGGCCAGCCTGCGCGCCAGCTCCAGCGCCGTCGGCTGGCCCTGCCCCCGGATGACCATGTCTACGTAATCCTCGGCCAGGGTCTGCTCCGGCAGCATGCTGGCATGGTAGCCCCCCCAGACCACCGGCATCTCCGGATAAACGTCCTTAAGCGCCTTTGAAATGATCACCGCGTCCCGGATCTGGAATCCGGTCATCACCGAGAGTCCTACGAAAAGGGAGCCGCCGGCTGCCTGCAGGATCTCCGGGATGTGGGGATGGAAAGTCCGGGGGTCCAGCAGCTCGATCTCGAAACCTTCGGCGAGCAAAGGCGCAGCCACGGCCATGAGGGGCAGCGGCGCCCACACGTTGCTCTCGCGCCTCAGGCGGGGGAAGATGAGGGTGACCTTGTCACTCATGCGAAAAGAGATTCCCTCAGGTTCCCGTGATTTCGGCCTGGGGCGAACGGCCCCGGCGGCCGTTGGTCAGCCGCCGGGCGATCCTGGCCGCCAGCCGCCTGCCGCGGCGGGCGTTATGCCAGACGGCGTAGGCCAGCGGCCGCTTTTCCAGGAAGGTCATCAGAGGCCACCAGCGCTTTTCCAGGCGGGCGAACACGAACATCAGCTCCCGCAGGCGGACCAGATAATCGCTGGACAGCCCCGGCTGCTTGAGAACCGAACCTTTCCAGATCTCTGTCAGCCGTTCGTGGTCCTTGTCCAGGAGGCCCTCGCTGATGCAGTATTCGTAGAAAGGCGTCCCCTCGAAGGGATAAAAAATGGTGATCTGGAACACGTCCGGCTGCAACAGGTGAATGAGCTCCAGGGTGTCCTGGATATGCTCCCTCGTCTCGTGAGGCAGGCCGATCATTACGAAGGCGAAGGTCTTGACGCCGTATTTCTTGGCGAGCGCCACCGCATCGATAACCTCGCGTTGCTTGGTGCGGCGGTTAAGCATCTCGCGCCGGTACTGTTCATTGCCGGACTCCAGCCCAAAAGAGACGCAGTTGGCCCCGGCGCCTGCCAGCAGCCTCATCATGTCGTCGCTGACGGTCTCGGGCCGGGTGCTGAAGGAGAACGGCAGGCCTATATCATCCCGGTACATCTCGCAGAATTCCTTGAGGCGCCCGCGATTAAGGATGAAGGTCTCGTCCACGAACCTGACATAATCGATGCCGCGCTCCTCCCGGATTTTCGCCACCTCGGCAACAATCCGCCCGGCTGACTTCTCGCGGTGATACTTGCCCTTGCCCCGGTATATCTCCTGCATCACCGGGGTCAGGCAGTACGGGCAGGAATATGGGCATCCCCGGGAGGTCTCCAGATCGCCGAAGACCTCGGCCGTCCGCGAAAAGGCATGATGGGCATGCTCACGGAAATGTCGCTCGTCCCACAGGCTCCAGTCGGGCATGGCGATGCTGTCCAGGTCCTGAATCAGCGGCCGCACATCGTTGCTGAAGACCGCGCCATCTTTTCTTCCCCACAGGTTGGGCATATCCGAGAGGCCGGCGCCTGACTCCAGGCGGCCGATCAGGTCGATGATGGCCTCCTCACCCTCGCCCCGAACCAGCATGTCCACACGCGGGTCGGCGATCACTTCTTCGGGGGCAATGGTTGCGTGGGGACCGCCAACGACAACGGGAGCATCAGGATCGGCCATGCGCATGATGGCCTGGGCCGTTTCCCATTCGGTGCTGCGGCAGGAAAAACCGACAAGATCAGGCTGATAATCCTCGAGAAGACGCCGGTAGGCGCCGGCTACCCGGGAGTCTTCGATAAAAGTGATGTCAAGCAAGCGGCAATCGTGGCCGGCGCGGGCCAGGGTGCCCGCCAGGGAGCTGAGGCCCACCTGCGGCGAACGGTTGCGCGCTATGTTGGGATAGACGAAAAGGACTTTCATCGCGTAAAAACCTTCAGGCTTGTTTCAGGATAAGTCGTACAATGGTCGTTTGGAAGCAGATCCCCGTCGCTGCGCCTTTCAGAATGACATTATTCCCAAACGGATTCTACACCCGCGCCCGCTTAAAAGGTAAGCTGAGGCGATCAGTCTCCGTCGATGAACTTGCGGTGCCAGAGCTCGAAGATAAGCAGCATCCATACCTGCCACACGCCGCGGCCGGTCTTCTCATGGCGGTCCACCAGCGTCCGCATGCTTCCCTCATCGAAATAGCCGCGGCCCAGGGCCCGGCGGGAGAAGATGATGTCGCGGGCCTCCCGCCGCAGATGCCCCTGCAGCCACGGGGTCACCGGAGCCGCGAATCCCGATTTGTCGCGGTAGATGGTGCCGTGATTGAGTATCCCCTCTCCCATCTTTTTCAGGATGTATTTCGATTCGGTGCCTTTGAGCACGGCATCATCAGGCAGGCTGGCGGCGAACTCCACAAAATTGTGGTCCAGATAAGGGGTGCGCGCCTCCACGCCGAAAGCGGCGCTGGTGCGGTCGAGGATGCGGCACATGTTGGGCATCATGTTCTTCATGTCCAGATACATCATCCGGTCCATGGTGGTGCTGGCCGGAGCTGATTCGAATCCTGAAAGGTACCGCCGCTCGGTGGTATAACCATTCAGGTGGGCTCTCACCGCGTCGGAGAAGAGCTCCAGCTTCTCCCGGGGGGCGAATGTACTGGCGATTTTGAGGGCCCGCTGCCCGGGGGACCTGGATGCCTCAAGCAGCATGCCCTTTAGCGGCCTGGGCCCGAAAAACCCTGCCGTCGCCCGGATGTCGCCAACCATGCCGGGCAGGTTCAGGCGCTTCAGATGCCGGGCGAACACATCCCTGGTCTCGGCCAGGACGTAGCGGTTGTACCCGGCCAGCAGCTCGTTGCTGCCCTGGCCGCCCAGAACCACCTTGACGTGCCGGGCGGTGAATTCGTTGAGCACATAAAAAGAATGGATACCAGGGCTGACCGTGGGCTCGTCCACATGCCAGATCACCTTTTCCATGGTGTCCAGGAATGTGGTCTCCTCGGGAAAGACCTCCACCTCGCGGTGCTCCACCCCGGCCTGCTCGGCGGCCAGGCGCGCATAGTCGCGTTCGTCGTAACTCTTCTCCCTGAACCCAGCCGACAGGGCGATAATGCGATCGCGGTCATTGCGCGCCGCCAGTGAGGTGATAAAGCTTGAGTCGATGCCTCCGCTCAGATGGATGCCCACCTGATCCACATCGGCGATCTCCAGGGCGACCGCCTCTTCCAGCACCGCCAAACCCCTTTCCATCAACTCCGGCTCGTTCCAGGGACGGTCGGGGTCGAACTCCATCTCCCAGTAGCGGCTGAGCCTGCCCGGCCGGCCTGCCTCAACAGAGTAGATGCAGCCGGGCGGTACCGCCATGATGTCTTCGAACATGGTCTCGCCGTCGAAAATGTATGAGAGACCGAAAAAATCACTCATGGCCCGGAAGTTGACCCGGCGCTTGACCGAAGCATCGGCCAGGATGGCCTTTATCTCCGATCCGAACAGCAGTCCCGAGGCGGCCTGGGCGTAATAAAGGGGCTTGACGCCAATGCGATCACGGGCCAGGAGCAGCCGCCGGCGGCGGCCGTCCCAGAGCGCCAGACCGTACATGCCGTTGACATCATCCAGAAACCGGTTTCCTTTCTCCTCGTAAAGATGGAGAAGCACCTCGACATCGGACGCGGTGGAGAACCGGTGCCCTTTTGCCTCAAGCCGGCGCCGCAGTTCCGCATGATTATAGACGCGCCCGTCGCACACCGCCGCCAGGCTCCGGTCTTCGTTATAGACGGGATGCGGCGTCGATACCGCCGAGGGGATCCGGAGATAGCAATGGGCCAGCCCCAGATTGGCATCGATAAAGGTCGCCCGGCCATCCGGCCCCCGATGGGCGATGGCGTCGGCGAGGCGGATAAGCTCTTCTTCGGATACGGCGCTTGATGGAGTTTTGAGGATGCCGGCTATGCCGCTCATAAAACTCTCACGCCTCGATCTCCTTGAGGTCGGCTTCCCTTCTTGACTCTTCTTCCGTTTTTTGAAGTAATTCCATATAAGTCTGACGCGGGCGATGAATCCGTCTGAAGCCCTTCTTCAACTGCTCGAACGGCGGCAGGTGCGAGAGGATAAAAAGCCGTGGATTGCCATAATACCAGACCGCGTGGCAATCGGCGCACAGGGACAGGTCGCGGTTACGCCCTTCCTTAAGCAGCCGGCGGTGCCGCCTGAATGGTTCGCCGTTCCAGATCTCCTCCAGGGTCTGCTTCGTGACATCGCCCAGGGCATGCTGTCCGTTCAGATCCGCGCAACAGACGACCTTGCCGTCCCAGGCGACGCTCAGCGCCGACCAGAGGAATTGGCAGGGAAAGTAGTTGCGTCCCCGTTCCCGCTGTTCGATATCATCCTTCTCTCCACGCCAGTTGTGCGGATTGATGGGTGAAAACTCGTCGATGGGCAGGCCGGCGAACTGCTCGACGAACCTGGAATCAATCCCCTGCTTCGGATTCTCCACCAGCTTGATCATCTGCAGGGAGACAAAAGGCTTGGCCAGACCCTTCTGCTTCTTGAGCCGGAGAAAGTTGAAAACGTTTTCAAGCACATGGTCGTAGTCGGCGCCGACGCGGATAGCCTCGTAATCCTGCTTGTTGTCGCCATCGAAACTTATGCCCAGAAAATCAAGCCCGGCATCGAGGAGCGCCTCGGACTTCTCCGGGGTCAGCATGGTGGCGTTTGTGCGGATGCGCGCCTCCATGCCCCTCTCCACCACGTACCGGACCATATAGGCGATGTCCTTGTGCAGCAGCGGCTCCCCGGCCAGAAAAAGCGCGATCTTCTGGACGCCGCTGTCCCGGGCCTCATCAACCAGGCGCCGGAACAGATCGAGATCCATGTAGCCGCGCCGGCGCGTGCCATCGGTGCTGCAAACGCTGCACTTCAGGTTGCAGGCGTTGGTGGGCTCGATGTTGATATAAAGAGGCCCGCCGGGAACAGTTTCGCTGCGCCTCAGAAAGTGATACCAGTGGCGGTAATCGCCCAGTTTTTTGGGACTATCAGCCATTTAATATAACAACTGCCTGTTAAAGAATGATACGGCGCGCCGCAGCGCACCTCCGAAATGAGTCATTTCTTTATTAAAAATTGTACTATAAAACTATGAAAATCGCTGGGATATCCAAAGATACTCTGCTGGGCAGG
This sequence comes from Thermoleophilia bacterium, assembly GCA_014859345.1. Lineage (GTDB taxonomy): Bacteria > Actinomycetota > Thermoleophilia > BMS3ABIN01 > BMS3ABIN01 > Kmv30. The sequence goes on along the minus strand of JACUUL010000021.1, from coordinate 13,351 downwards.
ATACTGCGCCTGCCGCTGAAGCTGGTGCCGGGCAGCGCCCGGGTGCCCATCCTCAGAGGGCGGCTCAGGGGCACGAAGTGGATAGCGGGCTCCAGCGCCAACAATGGCTGCTGGCTGGGCAGCTATGAATATGAACAGAGGCTGGCCTTTGAAAAACTGGTTCCCGAGAACGCCACGGTTTACGACGTGGGCGCCCATGCGGGTTTCTATACCCTGCTTTCCTCGCTGCTGGTCGGGCCGCGGGGCCGGGTGATAGCCTTCGAGCCACTGCCCCGCAACCTGCATTTCCTCAGGGAACATCTGCGGCTCAACCATGTCACGAATGTGGAGGTGATCGAAACGGCCCTGGCAGAGCGCGCCGGTGAGGTCAATTTTGCCGAGGGTGTGAACAGCTTCAACGCCCGGATCGCCACCGACGGCGGCATCAGGGTGAAGACAGCCGCACTCGACGAACTGGTGGGTGGCGGCCGGCTTCCGGCTCCCGATTACATCAAGATGGACATCGAGGGCGCCGAGACACTGGCGCTTAAGGGCGCGGGCCATACGCTGAAAAAGTATCATCCCACCATCTTCCTGACCACCCACGGGCCTGACATACACGAGGAATGCGTCGACATCCTGAAAGAGGCGGGATACGAACTCGTCTTCCTGGACAGTGAAGGAAAAAAGGGCATCTCCCGGAAGATCGTGGCGCGGTTTCCGGGTTAACTGGTCCCCGGATTATCACCTGCCCAAAGGTCAGCCACCCAGCGTCAGCGCACTCTCGTCCGGCTTACGTTTTCGGTCATTCGGCGCTATATATCAACCGCCGGGGCCGGGACCTTCGCCATCGAGATAAGCCCGGCACCATATCTCGAAAACCACCAGAGACCAGACCCGCCAGGTATCCTTGCCCTGCCCCTGGAACCGCGAAACCACCTGTTCCAGATATGGCCGCGCGAAGATGCCGCGTTCGGCCGCCCGCTCGCCGAGCAGCAGTTCGCGGACCTGGTGCCCCAGGGCGCCCCTGAACCAGCTTTCCACCGGAGCCGTGAAGCCCTGCTTGCGGCGGTTTATTATCCGTTCGGGGACCTGGCCCTTCGACACTTCCTTCAGTATGAGCTTGGGCTCGTCGCCGCTGACCTTGGCCGCCGCCGGTATCGATGCCGCCAGCTCCACCAGGCGGTAGTCGAGAAACGGCACCCGTGATTCGATGGAATGGGCCATGCTCATGCGGTCCTCGGTCCTGAGGATGCTGGGCAGCATTTTGTGATAATCGTTGTAGAGCATGCGGTCGATGAGATTCTCCGAGTCGCACCCGGCCAATGAATCCGAGAAAGCCGTGAAAGGATCGTAACCACCGGCCTGCCGGATAAGACCGGGCGAGAACAGATGCGGCAGCCGCCGCGGATGAAAGCCGCTGACGATCTCGTAGATGCGGCGGGAGGCGGGGGCCCGCAGACGCCTGAGCTCGTTCTTGAGGCTGCCGGGTCCGTACCGCTTCCTGTATTCGTTGAGCAGAAAAGCCATGCGGATGAAACGCGCCGATCCGGCCGCGGCTGCGATTTCATCTTCCAGCAGGGCCATGCGGTAACGGGGGTAGCCGCCGAACAGCTCGTCACTGCCCTGGCCGCCCAGCACCACCTTGACGGTCCTCGATACCAGTTCGCAAAGAAAATAATAAGGATAAACGCCCGGACTGAGCGTCGGCTCGTCCATGTGCCAGACTATCTTCTGCAGGTTGGCCAGAAAATTCTCCGGCCCCACTTCCACCTCGTGGTGCGCCGAGCCGATCATGGCCGCCGCCTCTCGGGCGTATTCGCGCTCGTCAAGCTTCTCCCGGCCCGTGAACCCGGCCGAGAAGGTATTGAGGCCGTCCAGATATTGCCTGGCCACGGCCGACACCACGCTGGAGTCAAGGCCGCCGCTCAAATAGGTGCCGACCGGCACGTCGCTGATGAGATGGCTCCGGATGGCGTCCGTCAGCAGATCGGAGACCGCCGCCGCCAGCCGCCTTCCCTGGAGAACGGTCTTTTCCGCGTACGCCGGAAACCAGTACCGGTTGATATCCGGCTTGTTTCTCAGATCCCACGACAGAGTATGCCCGGGCTCCAGTTCACTGACGCCCGCGAAGGCAGTGCGTCCCTCCTGGAAGACGCTCAAGGCGAAGAAGTCAACGATGGAGCGGGCATCGTATGCCGGCGGCCGGTCGGATGTTTGCACGATCGCCTTGGCTTCAGAGGCGAAGACCAGGGTAGTTCCATCGAAAGAGTAATAGAGGGGCTTGATGCCGGCGCGGTCACGGGCCAGCAACAGCAGCCTCCTGCTTTCATCAAAAAGCGCGAACGCGAACATCCCGTTGAGCCGGTCGACGCACGCCGGCCCCTCTTCCTCATACAGATGGATAATCGTCTCGGTGTCGCAGCGGGTGGCGAATTCATGGCCCTTCGAGGCCAGCTCCTCCCGCAGCTTGAGGAAATTGTAGATCTCCCCGTTATAAATCAGCCATACGCTGCCATCCTCGTTCGACATCGGCTGATGGCCGCCGGCCAGGTCTATGATGCTGAGGCGCCGGTGGGCAAAGGCGTAATTAGCTCCCTCGCGGGAACCCTCGTCGTCAGGACCGCGGTGGCTCAGGATATCGCCCATCTGCGCCGCCCGCCGGGTATCGCCGTTTTCGAGGCCTTTCATTCTCACGATGCCTGCTATGCCACACATATGCTAGCTCCTTGCCAGACCCTTGATTTCCGAAATGCTGACGCCCCCAGAGATGAACAAGGTCGCCACGTACGCGGCCCCGCCTGCGGCCGTGGCAACCCAGGGACCCATGAGATTCCATGCCAGCAGCGCCACCGCGGCCATGGCCGCGCCCGCGGCGGCCGGCCGCAGGAACAAAACAAAAAAATGCTTACCCAGGAAGAAATGACTGCGAACCAGCTCGTAGAACTGCACCTCTCTGACCAGCGCGCCGCCAAGCGCCGCGGCCGCCGCTCCCTTGACACCGTAAAACGGCACCAGGACAAACTGCAGCAGGACGGTGAAGACCATAACCGTCAACAGAGAGCGGACCGCCTCCCTCTCTCGCCCGATGATCTGGAGGATGTTCAGCTCGTTCGGAGAGATCATCAGAAACGGAACCGACCACATGAGAATTATCAGCACCGCGGCGCTCTCTTCATATCCCTCGGGGAAAAAGGCGAGCGCCGGCCCTGCCAGGAAAGTCACGGCCACGGCGATGGGAACCCCGGCCATCACCAGCAACCGGTACCACTGATAAAAATAACGCCGGGCCGAATCCATGCTTTCCCGGTGAAGCTCGGTCATGCCGGGGAAGATGGCTTTGGCCAGCACCGTGGAGACCCAGACCAGAGGGATGAACAGGTTGTAGGCGACGCCGTACACGCCCACGTCGGCGTCGTCCCTGAAGATCTCCAGGGCGACGATGCCGGCCTGCGAATATACCACAGAGGCCACGGCGGCGCCTGCAAAAGGCAGCGACGCCAGAAACATGGCCTTGACCGCGGCGGGCCGGAAGCGGAACGAGAACCCGGCCAGCCGGGCCGACACCAGCAGGAGCCTGAGGACCGATTCCACCGCTATCCCCGCCAGAAATCCGGCCATGACCACCACCACCGAGGCGCCCAGCGAGATAGCGACGAACCCGGCTCCCAAAAAGATCAGCCGGCCGGTGAAGCTCAGCAGGGCCGAGTAGAAGAATTTCTGGCTGGCAACCAGCGCTGATTCGGTGGCGTTCACCACGCCGGAAAACAGCACCGCCACCAGGCCCATGAGCAGCATCTCCATCTTCGGCTCTGGCGGACTCCATGCCAGTATCGCGGCCAGGCCGGCGGCGCAGAGAATCACGGAACTGGTCAGTTGCAGCGCCAGTATCTGGCCGCTGAGTACCGGCCGGTCTTCGCGGGCGGAGGTGATGAGCTCCCGGGCCCCGTAGCGGGTGAGCCCCAGGTCGCCGATCCAGGACAGCAGCTCCACCATGGCCAGGGTGAACGCCAGCACGCCGAACAGCTCCGGTCCCAGCCTGGCGGCGGCGTAGACGATGAAGACGGTATAGAGCAGGCGGGTAAGCAGCTTGGACCCGAAGAGGTAGCTGGAATGCCTGAGCACTGTCTTGAACCTGGCCATTGCCGTTTATCTTAACAAATGCAGCTGTTTTCTTTATTATGTGAACTGTGATGACTTCAGTTAACCATCAACCTCACGGAATAATCCGGCCCCTGACACGCCGGAGCAACCAGTGAAAAAAACCATAATACTGTTTCAGCCGAAGTTCTGGCCCGGCCCTCTTAACAACGAGAAACCGCGCAGCAAGAAGTATTACACGGGACTTAGAGAGACCTTCAAATATCCTCCCTGGGGGCTGCTGTCCGTAGGGTCGGCCCTGACGCCCGCCTATGACGTCAGGATCATCGACGAGCGGTTCGATGAGAACTGGCGCCAGACTGTCTCCATGATTTTGAAAAACAGCGATGTTCTTTTCGCCGGCGCGACCGCATGCACCGGATTCGATATCCGGGGCGCCCTCGATTTCTCGAAATTCATCAGGAAGTCCTCGCCGGATCTGCCCGTCGTCTGGGGAGGCTGGCACGCCTCAGCGATCCCGGAGCAGACCATCGTCTCGGAATTCGTCGATGTCGTCGTCCGGGGGCAGGGGGAATGGACGGCGCTGGAGCTCGCGGAGAGGCTCCAGGCCGGGTCCCGCGACTTCAGCGGCATCGCGGGTCTTACCCACAGAACGGCCGCCGGAGCGATCGTGAACGAGCCGGCCCGCGATTTGAGAAGCGCCGGGGAAACACCGGAGACGGACTTCTCTCTGGTGGAGATGAATAATTACCTGCGGTTCAAAGACGGCAGCAAGGCGCGCCTGTTCTATGTTTCTTCGCTGGGCTGCCCTTACAACTGCACCTTCTGCTCCGTGGCCTCGGTGTACCACCGGCACTTCAGCTCCAAGCCGCCCGAACGGGTCATCCGCGAGATCAGGTATTTCGTGGATAATTACGGTGTAGATTCCGTCGAGTTCGACGGCACCATCTTCTTCGTAAACACTAGATGGACAGAGGAGGTGCTGACCGGGATGATCGAGGCCGGCCTCGATCTGGACTGCGTGACCACCACCCGGGCGGACCTGATCCTCAGATGGGACGCCGGGATGAAGGACCTGGTGCGCCGGGCCGGCTTCAAGGTCATAGGGGTGGGCGGCGAGTCGGGCTCTCCCCGCATGCTGAAGCGAATAGACAAGAGGATAAAAGTTGATGACATCGTCGAATCCTTGAAAGTGCTGAAAGAGCTCGACGTCGACCCCTGTTACACCTTCATGTTCGGGCTCCCCGGCGAAACCATCGAGGACTCGCTGATGACGCTGGACCTGATGCTGAGGCTGAAACAGGTCATGCCGGAATGCCGCACCGCGGGGCTGTTCTATCACCCCTTCCCGGGCAGCGAAATGTACGAGGAATACAAGCGGCTGCACGGCCTGCCGGACCTGTCCCTCGAGGAGTGGGCCGAGTACTCATTTGACGTGAAGTTCACTACCAGGTCCCTGTCCCTGGATAAGAATTACGCGGATTTCATCAAAAAGAGGCTGCAATACTTCGAATGGGCCTTTCCCGAGCACGAGGAAGGCCACGGCCGGCTCAGGCGGCTGGCGACCCGTATCTCCCGGGCGCGGGTCATGAACGGCATTTATTACCTGCCCGTGGAATGGACGCTGGCCAAATCCATGGGCAAGATCTCCTTCGACTGACACGGACCCCTCGGCGCCGCGGCGGCCGCGTTTGCTCAGGCTGCTCCCGCCGGCCGTGAAACCAGCCGCCGCTCTATCTGGCGACCCCCCAGTATTACCGCCGCATAGACACTCAGGCCCGCGGCCAGCGACACCACGCCGCCCAACGGCATCGCCAGCAGCGCTGAAAGCGCCATGGCCACGCCGCCGCTCACCGGCAACGTGAACGTAAGCAGCAGGCCGTGGTGCGGCGCGAAGACATGCTTCCTGAGCAGCCATTGCACCTGCACGATCCAGACCGCTGTGGCGCTTACCATGGCCGCCGCCGCCCCCACCGGACCGAACAGTCTGATCAGAACCAAGTCCAGCGCCACGATCAGGGCGGCGGTAACCAGGGTCGTCCTCGCTCCCTGCTTCTCCCGGTCGGTCACCGTCAGGGCGATGAATCCCAGGCTTACCATCATCAGCGGGGGAATCGCCCACATGAGGATCTGCAGCGTGATGATGGATCCCTCGTAGGCCGCCGGCAGCAGGGTCTCAAAGAGGGGGCGCGCCAGCATAGTCATGGTAAAGGATATGGGGATGCCGACGATTCCCACCGCCCGGTACCAGAACCAGCTCGACTGTTCGGCGTCACGGGGATTCTCCAGAAATCTCGACGTCAGGCCGGGCAGCAGGGCCCGGCTGAGCACGATCGGAAACCACATGAAAAAGGAGAAGAAGGAATAGGCGGCGCTGTAGATGCCTACATCCCGGTCGCCCCTGAGCGCCCCCATTATTATCATGTCCGCCCGGTAGAAGACCAGGATTGCGATGGCGGTTACGGCGAAGGGGAGGGTTCCCACGGCCACCTCCTTAAACTCCGAGGCGCCAAAGCGCAGCGAGAAGGAAGTCACCCTGGCCAGGGTATATCCCATCCTCAGCACGCTTTCCACGGCCATGCCGGCCACGAAGGCCATCATCACCGCCGTCACCGAGTAGCCGAGAGCCAGAACGAGGACGCCCAGCGCCACGTAGGCGAGACGGCCCAATACCGCCAGCGTCGCCGAAGCTCCGAAGCGGCGGAAACCCGTAAAAATCGTCTCCGTGGTGAAGATGAAGGCTGAGAAAAAGATGCCCGCAAGCCCCAGCAGCGCCACGTTGAGCTTGGGCTGTTCCGGCGCGAGGGCGAGGATGAACAGCAGCGCCAGGCCCGAAAGCAGGACCGACGTCGCCACCTGGAAGGTCAGGATCATGCCGGCCATGCGCTCCCTTCCCTGCTTCATCCGCACGATCGCCCTGGCGCCGTATCGCGACATACCCAGATCGCTGAGCGAGGAGATCATCTCAACAGTAGCCAGCACAAAGCTGAATACCCCGAACAGGGAAGGGCCCAGGGAAGCAGCCACGTATATAAGGAACGGCACGGACGCAAGCCTGGCGAACAGGCGCGCTGAGAGAAGGTATCCGGAATGTTTCAGCACTTCGCGGCGGCTGATCATCAGTTTAAGAATCCTGAGGTAAGGTAATGGGATGATTAAGCGGATATATGTTACCACTTAGGGAAAGTCGGTGACCATGATGATGGATTACAAGGACCTGGAGAGAGCGCTGCGCGCCGAGGCCCGGACAGTCGCGGACCAGAAAGAGGACTGGCCGGCCGAGCGGGTGGCCCGCAAGCTCGAGGAGATAGCGAGCGTCATGACGGTGATCAGGCGCCAGCACATGGGGGCCGTAAATGCCTCAATGGGCAAGAGGTCGGGGACGATAAACGATATCTAGCGGACAGATGCCTCCGCTCTCAATTTGCAGGCGGAAGCTCCGCTAATGGCCGAAAGCGGTTATTGCCTCAGGCCGCGCAGCAGCCACCAGTCCAGCGGAAACCGCCAGAAGTGGCGCCGGCAGCGGGCCGTGCTGACGCCGCTGGCCACCCCGACATAAAGGCGCCTGAGCAGGCTGCGGGCCGCCCGGCGGCGAACCCACTCCGATGGATAGCCGTACACCATGTAAAACTCCCGCTGCCGCATGCGGTTCATAAATCCCTTGCTCATCCAGGGCAGCCCGCCTTCCACGGTACTGAACGCTGCCCACTCCTCCAGCGACTCGGGCGTCCTCAAGCCGAATCGAGCTGCTTCCTCGTACAGGGCGTTCCCGGGTGTGGGCGCGTAGAAATGAAGCTGTGAATTGTATTCGCCCACGATCTTCGAAACCTGCTCCATCACGTCCCACGTCTCTTCGATCTCCGGATCAGTCTCCCCGGGAAACCCGACTATGAAGCTGTATGTGATCTTTATGCCATGCCTGCTGGCCACCCGGGCAGCCTCCAGGATGTCACCGGGCCCGATGTCCTTCTGCATGCTGGCAAGCTGGGCCTCGGAGCCGCTTTCGGCGCCCACCAGAAAGGCCCAGAGGCCGCTCTGCTTGAGCACGTCGAAAGTATCTTCGGAGAATTTCCCCAGTTGCGACGCCCTGGCATTGGCGGCCCATCCCAGTTTCATGCCTCTCTGAACCATTTTCTCCGAGATCTCCCGGGCCCGGCTCTCCTTTACGAAGTAGGTGGAGTCGAAGTACATGACACCGTTGATATCAAGGAAGCTTTGCAGAAACTCCAGGTCCGAGATCACCCGGTCGGGAGTGTATGCCTTCCAGCGCCGCCCGTAGACCAGCGGCTCCGCGCAGAACTGGCAGCGGGCGGGGCATCCCTGGCTGGAGACGTAGTTGATGACGCGGGTGCCGACGTGCATGTTGTTAAGGTACTGCCTGGGATTCTCCAGCTTCTCGTACGGCAGCCGGGGAAAGTTATTGATATCCTCAACCGGGCGCGCCGGGGTGGAGAAGGTCTCGCCGTCGCGGGTGATCGTGAGTCCGCGGATATCCGCGAAGTCCTCGCCCTGGCTGATTTTTTCCGCCACCTCCAGCAGCGTCCGTTCGCCCTGTCCCCGTGCGACCGCGTCCACGAAACCGTTCCGGCTGGTCTGCTCCGGCAGGATGGAAGGATGGTAACCGCCCCAGACGATGGGCAGTTTCAGGCCGGCCTCCCGCACCGCCCGGGCCGCCTCCAGCCCGAAGTGGATCTGGGGTCCGGTCATCGAGCTGATGCCAAGCATCAGCGAATCGCGGCACTCATCGACCACCCTCTTCTGCCAGGCAGGCTCCACGTTGGCGTCCAGCAGGATTACTTCGTACCCTGCTGCGAACAGCGGCGCCGAGGCCGCCAGAATGGGCAGCGGCGCCCAGGTCCACGGGTGGTAGATCTTGCCGTAATGGTTTCTGGGGTAGAGGAGAACTACCTTGTTGCGGGGCACCGTTTTCACTACCTCATTATAAAGCCGGAACACGCAAGTCTGAAAGAAAACACCGGGATCACTCCGGCAGCAGCTCGAACACGAGCACTTCCCTGTCGGCGCCTTTGAGGACGGTGTGCACCAGCCGCCATTCGGGATGGGAGCCTTCGTCCTCCTCGAGCAGGCGGATGAGCTCCGGCCGCCCTGCCGTCAGAGCCTGGCGGCCGATCACCAGGTAATCGACTTCGTTGAACCTGGCATAGGCGGTGGTACGATCGTAATCCGCGTAAGGGATGAGGACCACCGTCCCGCCCGCGTAGTAGGCCGCGGAGAACTCCCTGTCCATGATCCTCAGGTCCCTGCCGGCGTTGTCCTTAATCCATTCTCCCGCCTCCCTGTACTCGGTGCTGTACGACTCCGAGGCCGCCAGAGCCAGGGTCAGAATCAGGGTCGGCAGCAGGACCGCGGCCGCCAGGAAAGCCGGAATCCGGTGTCCCAGACGCTCACCGGCGCGGCCGCCGATGCTGAGAGCCGCCGTCTCCCGGCCCCACGCTTCCATCCGTTGCCAGCCCTGGGCCACCCAGATCATCCCCAGGGGAACGAAGGGAACGAAGAACCGGGCCCGGTGATCGATCATGAAAATCAACAGCACCGGGGCCGCCAGGAGCAGGGTGTAGCCAATGGCCCCGGCGCGGTTCCGGTCCCAGCCGCTGCTGAAAAGGCCCAGCCCCAGCAATGGCAGCAGCCAGAGGGGCATGACCTTGGGGAACTCTTCCTGGTAAAAAATCCGGATCTGGCCCAGAAAGATCTTCAGGCCGGTCGCGGGGTTCTCCAGATAGAAGCTGACCGGGTCCTGGCTCTCTTCGAGCCGCTCCATGTCAACGATGCTTCGCCCGTCGCCAGTCAGGGCCATGGTCTCCTTCTCCACCTCCGGGGTCGCCAGCCGCTGGCCCTCCCTGGCAGCGGCGATGTTGCTGTATCCTGTCTTGCCACTGTATGTCCATTTTCCCAGCTCGCCGTGCAGGTAAAGGACGTAAGGCAGCCCCAGAAGGAAAAAAACGAGCAGCAGCAGGGCCGCCCCCCGGGCCATTTTCAATATCCCCAAGCGGCTCCGGAGAGCCGCGGCCAGCAGCAGGACCGGAAAAGCCACCGCGTAAAAGACCGCTGCCGGGTTGGCCAGGTAAGCCAGTCCCACAAGGAGGCCTGCGGCGGCGCCGTCAGCGGCCCGGCCCTGTTTCAGCAGGCGCCAGACGAGCCAGGCGGCCATCAGCATGAAAAAAGCGTATACGCCTTCCGTGTAGATGCGGGATGAATACTGAACCGTTAATGGAGCGGCCGCCACCAGGGCCGCCGCCATGAACCCCGCCCGCTCGCCTGCCAGGTCCCGGCCAAGCAGGTACGTGGGAACCGGCAGAAGGGAGCCAAACAAAATCGCCACGGCATATCCGGAAACCACGATGTCGTCAATGATGAAGGAGAGCCCTGCGATCATTATTGGCAGCAGCAGGAAAAAGACGGTGCTGGGGCTCCCGAGCATGTCCAGCGGCCCGTTTCCCCTGGCGAGGTTCTCCGCCATGCGGGCGTAAACGGTCTCATCGCCGGCTATCATCTGCCGGGTGAGGACTACGGCGACGCGGATCACCAGGGAAAAAAGCACCAGCAAGACCAGGATCCAGGGGGCTGAATGCCTGCTTCCGGAATTCAGTGTCTGATTATTCATCTCACGGATATTATACGGAAATCGCCCGGCCCTGCCTTAAGCAGCGGCGTCCGCGGCCACTCCCGAAAGCGGGCGATGTCCTTGTCATCCCGGTCCGCAATTCAGACTTCTAAAGAAACGCCCGCGTCGCGCTTGTTTATAACATCCCGTTTGAGGTATAAAAGGCAGTGTCAGTCCGTCTGATACACCCCCCGAGGGAGGCACCCGCTGGCATCCGTGGGCGCCGGAACCGCCAATTATCGGCGGGATAAAGGTCTCATATCCGAACCCGTTAACAAGCAGGAGGTATTCCATTGAGGATCGCCCTGGTGGCGCCGAATGCGCAGGCGCATACCGTCGTGCAGCCCCTGGGACTGGGATATCTGGCAGCCAGCATCAGGCAGGATGGGCACGAAGTCCGAATATTCGACCTGGCCAGGGACGACTCGGATCCAGAAACGGGGGCCCGGGCGGCCGCCTCCTGGAAACCGGACCTCCTCGGCGTCAGCGTCCTGAGTACGACATTTCTGTCGGCCAGGGAGTTCCTGGCGGAGTTCCGGCGCCTGTCTCCCGGTGTCAAGGTGATTGCAGGCGGCCCCCACGTCACTTCCATACCCTCCAGCTTTAGCGACCTGGGCGCCGACCTGGGCATGGTGGGGGAGTCTGAGCTCAGCCTCCGGCAGCTGGCCGCATCGCTGGAAAAAGGCGACCCTCTGGAAGATGTTCCCGGCCTTTGCCGCCGCGAAAACGGCTCCGTGGTGGTGAACCCGCAGGGAGAACGGGTCTACGATCTCGACGCGCTCGGATTTCCCGCCTGGGATCTCATGGATCCCGGCACTTATCCGGACAAGCCGAGCCAGATACTGCACCAGAATTTTCCCGTGGCCATCATCACCACCAGCAGGGGCTGCGCCTATGACTGCAGTTTCTGCGCCTCGACCACGCTCTGGGGAAAACGTCTGAGATGGCGCTCTCCGGAGGATGTGGTTGACGAGATCGAGCTCCTGGTTGGCGAATACGGCGTCCAGGAGATTCATTTCATGGATGACAGCTTCACGCAGAAGGCATCGCACGCGCGCGCGGTCTGCGAGGAGATTCTGCGCCGCGGCATCCGGACCAGCTGGGCCTGCACCAACGGGGTAAGAATCGACTCGCTGGACGACGGCCTGCTCGGGCTCATGCGTTCCGCCGGCTGTTTTTCAGTGGGCCTGGGCCTGGAATCCGGCAGCCAGCGCGTCCTTGATTTAAACCGCAAGAAGCTTGACTTGTCGTTGGTGCCGGAGAGGGTGAGGATGATAAAATCACACGGCATCGCCACCCACGGGTTTTTCATCATCGGACTTCCGGGCGAGACGAGGGAAACGGTGCGGGAGACATTGAAGCTCTCGCGCAGCCTGAGCCTCGACCGGGCCAATTTCACGCTGATGGCCCCCCTGCCGGGATCGGACCTCTACAGAAAGTACATCGAGGAGGCTGGCAAAGAACCCGACTATGAATCTTTCAAATTCTTCACACCCTTTCCCGTGGGTGAGATGTCGACCCGGGAGCTCAAACGCTGGCAGCGGCGGGCCGTGTTCGGATTTTACTTGCGTCCCCGCCAGGTCTGGAACACGGCCAGGTCGATAAGGATGTCGCAGCTGCGCGATGTCTTCCGAACCGTTATGGACTATACCTGGCGTTACAACGGCTGACCGGGAAGGCCGCGGCCCGGTCCAGATGGCTGGCGGCGCAAGAATCTGCCTTCCTGACCGTGTGATTTAAGATCCTCCGGCTCTGGCTCGGGCCGCTAATATTAGCTTCTCATCTACCAGGTGCCCTGCTAATATTTGTGCCCTGGCGGTCATTTCGACACAGGAGTCGCGCTTGCATTACTATCCCATCCGCTTCCGGCTGGCAAACAGCATATATAAGAAAAACTTCCGTTTGTACCGGCGCCTTTATTTCCCGTACAAGAAGATCTCCGACCGGAAGTGGATCGCTCGCATCCGCGAGACGGTAAGGCCGGGGATGACCGTGCTGGACATCGGGGCCAACATCGGCTATTACACCATGCTGTTTTCCTCACTGGTGGGCAAAGACGGACGCGTGCATGCATTCGAGCCGGAGCCGCTGAATTTCCGGCATCTCGAGTCGCTGGCCGGATCGCTGCCCAATGTGCGGCTGCACCCCGTCGCCGTGGCGGAAAACACGAAAAAAGCCTACCTTTACCTCTCCGAGGAGATGAACGTTGATCACCAGACTTACGATATCGGAGAGGGCCGCCCCCGGATGGAGATAGATTGCGTCTCCATCGATGAATATCTGCGCGGCGAAGCCGTGGATTTCATCAAGATGGACATCCAGGGATACGAATATTACGCGTTAAGGGGCATGCGGGACATCATCGCCAAATCGGGGCGTGTCACCTTGATGGGAGAGCTTTGGACTTACGGCACCAAGCGGGCCGGGGTTGATCCGTCTGAGTATCTCAGGCTGCTCGATGAGCTGGGTTTCAAGCTGGAGTTTCTGGACGATCCGCCTCCGGATGATGAGACCATCCGGGAAAAAACCGGCGACAGGATGTTTTTCACCACATACTGGGCGACCCGTTAAAGGAGCGGGGTCAGGTAATGGTTGAGGGCCCAGGGCATTTGCCATTAAATCAAATTGAGGCTAATGTTCAGCTGCAGA
>JACUUL010000067.1 GCA_014859345.1 Thermoleophilia bacterium | reverse complement strand
TCACCCCGGGCAAGCTGTGCCTGGGTGGCCGCGTCAAGCTCCGAGCCGAACTGCGCGAACGCCTTCAGCTCATTGTACTGGGCCAGGTCCAGCCGCAGTTTGCCGGCCACTTTCTTCATTCCCTTGATCTGGGCGTTGCCGCCCACCCGGCTGACCGAGATTCCCACGTTGATGGCGGGCCTGACGCCGGAGTAAAAGAGGTCCGGCTCCAGGAAAATCTGGCCGTCGGTGATCGAGATGACATTGGTGGGAATGTACGCCGACACGTCACCCGCCTGGGTCTCGATGATAGGCAGCGCCGTCAGTGATCCACCGTCCAGATCGTCATGCAGCTTGACGGCGCGCTCAAGCAGGCGCGAGTGCAGATAGAACACGTCGCCCGGATACGCTTCGCGTCCCGGCGGCCGCCTGAGCAGCAGCGACATCTGACGGTAGGCATCGGCATGCTTGGACAGGTCGTCATAGATGCAGAGCGCGTGCTTGCCCTGGTAACAGAAATACTCGCCCATGGCGCAGCCGACGAACGGCGCCAGATATTTGAGGGGAGCGCGTTCCGACGCGGCCGCCATAATCACCACGGTATAATCCATGGCCCCGTGTTCCTCGAGCTTCTGCACTACACTGGCCACGTTGGAGGCCTTCTGGCCGATGGCCACATACACGCAGACCACGTCCTGGCCCTTCTGGTTGATGATGGTGTCGATGGCGATGGCCGTCTTGCCGGTGCGGCGGTCGCCGATGATGAGCTCCCGCTGGCCACGCCCGATGGGAATCATCGAGTCGATTGACTTGATGCCGGTCTGCAGAGGTTCTCTCACAGGCTGCCGCTGCAGCACGCCGGGAGCCTTGAATTCAACCGGACGGAACTCATCTGTCTCGATGGGGCCCCGGTCGTCTATGGGACGGCCCAGGGCGTTTACGACGCGGCCTGTGAGCCCCTCGCCCACCGGGACGCTCATGACCTTGCCGGTCCTCTTGACCAGATCGCCCTCGGCGATCAGGAAGTCCTCGCCCATGAGCACGGTGCCGACATTGTCTTCTTCCAGGTTCAGCGCCAGGCCGACCACGTCATGGGGAAGATCGAGCATCTCGGAAGCCATGCAATTTTCCAGCCCGTGAATGCGGGCGATACCGTCACCGACCTCGAGGACACGGCCTACCTCTTCGACCTCGACCTCGGCCTCATAATTCTCTATCTGGTTCTTGAGCACCGCGGTGATTTCTTCTGGACGCAATTTCAAAGCTCTCTCACACTCCCTGTTTTCCGGGGACACAATTTAATCATGCCACTTGGTATCTTCGTTCCGGAGATATGCTGTTGGTCCGCAATGCATGATGGCATTCCTGCGATACATTCACGTCCCCGGATAACCATTAAGCCTGGATCATGCTGGCTCGTAACTGATGCAGCTTCGCTTTCAGGCTGCCGTCAACGATCAGGTCTCCGAATCTGAGCACCAGCCCGCCGATAATTCCCTCATCGACTTTTTCCCGAATCTCTACCTGCTTGCCGCTGGTCTGCTCGATCCGGCTCCGGACTTTAGCCAGTGTCTCCTCGGGCAGCGGCACCGCCGTGGTGATCTCGACCTCGACCAAATGCTTCTCCTTTTTCAGCAGATCCTGATACTGGCCATGGAGATCCATGATCAGGGTGGGGTGCCGCTTGTCAATCATCAGTTTGATGCCATTCTGGAAGATTCTGTCCGCTCCTTCCGTGAGGCTCGACACGATCCTCTTCTTGGTCGCGGAGTCGACCTGCGGATTGAACAGAACCGCGGTCAGTTCCCGCGACTCGCGCATGGCGCTGGTGAAAGCGGCCAGGTCCCTGCCGGTGGCCTCGAGGGTCCCGGCATCCCTGGCCGACTCGAAGAGCGCCCGTGCGTAGACGTTTGTTATCCGTGATTCACCCAAGCCTAGATGCCTCCGGCTCCCAACTTGTCAAAATCCACTTCTGAAAGGGCCTCGTCAACCAGGCGCAGGTGGTCATCGGTCGTGATGGAACCGGCGGTCACCTTGCCGGCCGCCAGAACAGCCAGGTCGGCAACCTGATCCCTGATCTCCTGGAGAGCCTTCCTGGTTTCCCTCTGGATCTGGTCGCGGGCGTCGTCCACTTCTTTTCGAGCCTGCACTTTCGCCTGGTTTACGATTTCGGATTTGGTGCTTTCTCCCACCTTTTGGGCCCGCTCGATGATCTCCTCGGCCTCGTATTTGGCCTGGGCGATGCTCTCGCGGTACTCGGCAAGCATCCGCTCGGCTTCCTTGCGGGTTTCCTCAGCCGCCCTGATGCTCTCCTCAATCGTATCGCGACGTTTGTCTATCAGGTTCTGAACCGGACCAAAGGCGAATTTCCTCAGCACTACAAACAGTATGAGGAAGGTTATGATGGTCCATATAGCTAATCCTGGTTCCGGACTAATCATTTTTTAGTTAAGCACCTCCCGAAACGGCCTGTGCCGGCTTTGCGGCGGCACCTGTTTCCCGCCGGCCCGCGTCGCCCGGCATTTCTGCCAGACCGCCGTTTTTTAAGCAACAAAGATAAGCAGAATCGCGATGACGAGGGCGTAAAGAGCGACGGCCTCGGTCACGCCAATGCCGATGAACATCGTAGTCCGGATGTCGCCCGAAGCCTCCGGCTGCCTGGCAATGCCCTCGACGCTTTTACCTACCAGGTAGCCGATGCCGATGCCAGGGCCCAGAGCGCCGACACCCATGGAAATACCCGCGGCTAATACTGCTGCAGCTTCTTGTTCCATGAACCAACCTCCTTAAATCAGATTCCGGATTCTGGATGCTGGATTTTTTATCCAGAGTCCAAGCAGCCAGCCCCGCTTGATCAATGCTCCTGGTGGATCGCTCCACCTATGTACACCGCCGACAGAATGGCGAATATATACGCCTGTATGACCGAGACAAAGATCTCGAACAGGCTGATGGCGACCACACCCACCTCGATAAGGGGCGACAGCACGATGATCATGAGAACCGAGGGGAGCATGAAGATCAGGCCGTAAAATACCAGGATCATGATGTGGCCGGCCAGCATGTTGGCAAAGAGCCGGACTCCCAGCGACACCAGTCGGAAGAACTCGCTGACGGCATGTATGAGAAAGAGCACAGGCTTCAGCACAACCGGCGCGGTACCCGGAATCCAGCCCTTGAAGTATCCGATCGCGCCGTTGGCCCTGACTCCCGAAACATGCGTCAAGCCAAAGGTAAGCAGCGCCAGCGCCACGGTCACATTGATGTTCGACGTCGCGGCATACGCGCTGAATTGCGGAATGTTGTTATGGTCCACGCTCACAAATAACGGCACCAGACCGATCAGGTTGCTGATCAGGATGAACAGGAACAGGGACAGCAGGTACGGGAACCACTTGACGGCCACCTTGCCGTGCATGACCGCGCCTACCAGGTTGTCCCGGACCATCTCGTAAAGCGCTTCAAAGGCCACCTGCTTCCGCGAAGGAATTATCGCGGCTATCCTGGCGATGCCGATGCAGATTACGCCGGTGATGATCGCCGCCAGCCACAGGTAGACCACCACCCTGTTGATCGACATGTCGATAGGCCCGAGATGAAATTGCAACTTGACGCCCGCAAACGAGAGCGGCTCGACAGCGTGCTCAAATTCAGCGGTAGGTGAGAAGGTCGCTTCTTCTCCGTGGGAGCCTTCCGCGCTCATGCTTCACCTCCCGGGCTGATCACCGTCCGGCCTCTCAGGCCAACCGCGATCTCGAACACCAGGAACAGGGTATAGATCAGCAGGAAGCAGACCGCCGTGGTCATGAAGTATTCCCTGAGCCCCAGAGCCACTCCCACGAGAGCGATTCCCAGCAGTCCGAATCGCAGGAAAAAGCTGAGGACCGCGACTCCGGCGGCGGCGCTGGTGGAAAGCCTGGGGATCGCCCGCATGAAAAACAGGGAGACCGAGTAATTAAGCACAAACAGGCCGGAAGCCAGGATCCAGGGCGCCAGCAGCGGCCGCACGACCAGGCCTGCACCCAGGCCGGCGGCGAGAAAGGCTGTCATAGAAATTGTCAGCTTCCTGATGATCGGTTCCTCCCGGATATGGCAAAACCCGCGCACCAGGCGCGTTGAACGCGGGCGCCTCAAAGGGTCTTGTAGATGCCATAAAGGCCCGCGGCAAATCCTGCGAAGACCCCCACGAGGAGAAAGAGCGGAGTGGTATGGAAAAGGTAGTCCAGCCCAAGCCCGCTGATGGTGCCGAGCAAGACTCCACCGAGCAGATAGAATGCGACCCACTCCCATCCGCCGGGGACTCGCCCCCCTCGTCCACCATTCAGTTTTGCCTTCTTCCTGTCAGGCAAAATAAAAACCGCGTCATTTTATCACGGCTGCTTTTTGCAAGACAACCCCCCCGGGGTATGGCCGAAAGGGTATCTTATTTTACCGGAGATCGACGCCACGTCGAGTGCGAATCTGTGAGATGTCCAATAAGTAAATCAGATAACTGCTCACCACCAGCGCTACGATGGCGATGATGACGGTAATAAATCCGGGCGCGAAACGCATGGAGAGGGCCACCGCACTCATCAGGGTGCACCAGGAATAGAGCACCAGGACAGCCTTTCTCTGGGAGTAACCGATATTGAAGAGGCGGTGATGCAGGTGGCCCCGGTCCGGACGGAAGATATTCTGGCCGTTCTTGATGCGGCGCATAATGGCGAACGAGAGGTCGAAGATGGGCACGCCCAGGATAAGCAGGGGTATGACCAGGGTGACCGCGGCCACGCTCTTGATGACGCCGTGCACGGTCACCGCCGCCAGCAGGAACCCCAGCAGCATCGAGCCGGAGTCGCCCATGAAGATGGATGCCGGGAAAAAGTTGTGGCGCAGAAAGCCGAGGGTGGTGCCGGCCAGGATGGCCGCCAGGATGCCGGCGCCCGGCCTGCCCAGCGAGATGGCGATGACCGCGAAAGTTCCGGCGGCAATAGTGCACACTCCGGCCGCCAGGCCATCCATGCCGTCGATGAAGTTGACGATATTGATGAGCGCCACCGCCCACAGCAGGGTGAGAGGGATGGCCAGCGCCGGATCCAGGTTGATCACCCCGACGTACGGGAGTGAGAAATAGTCGATGCGCATGCCATACCAGACCAGGGCGCCGGCGGCCAGAATCTGGCCCGATAACTTGACCAGCGGCCCGGTGCCCCTCAGGTCGTCCACGGCCCCGAACAGCGTTATCACCGAGGCGCCCACCAGCACGCCCTTGACCTGATCGGTGAGCTCCAGGAACACCAGCGCCGGGATGATGAAGCCGAAGAATATGGCCAGTCCGCCCCACCGCGGCACCGGATCTTCATGGATCTTGCGGTGATCCGGCTCATCCATGGCGCCCACGAGGCGGGCGATCGATCCCACCGTCGGCGTCACGATAAAGACGATGGCCGCCGCCGCCAGGAAGGCCATCAACGCCTTCGTGTTGGCGCCGTCCAGCGAAGCTATCGGAAAGTCATCCATGAATCCGGTTTCCTTCCGGCTATCCGTTTCCCGTTACTTTTCTTTTCTGGCTTGTCAACCTGGAAACCTGCAAACCGGTAACCGAAGGCACTTATGTTCCTCCCATCCGGTGCAGCCTGATGCCGGCCTCGGCGAAGAAGCCGGCGGCCAGCTCGTCGGGATAGCCCTCATTGAAGTAGACTTCCACGATCCCGGCGTTGATAATCATCTTGGCGCAGAGGGAGCAGGGCTGGTGCGTGCAGTAGAGCGTCGATCCCTCGATCTTGACCCCGTGCAGGGCCGCCTGCACGATGGCGTTCTGCTCCGCGTGCAGCGCCCGGCAAAGCTCATGGCGCTCGCCCGAGGGGACTCTCATCTGTTCCCGCAGGCAGCCGGCATCGATGCAGTGGACAATGCCCCGGGGGGCGCCGTTATATCCGGTGGAAAGGATGCGCTTGTCCTTGACCAGCACCGCCCCCACCTGCCGACGCATGCAGGTCGAGCGGGTGGCCACCTGCTGGGCGATCTGGAAGAAATACTCGTCCCACGAAGGACGGCTTAACTGGCGGGGGAGCGACACCGCGGCGAGATTTTCTTTCTGTCGCTTCTTGCTGTCCAAATTTCCTTGAGCCCCCGTTTGAGATTAGCCTACCCTACCTCCCGGCGGGCCTTTTTTCAACCGCCGCCGCGCGGCCGGATCTTTCCCGCCTGTGTTCGAGCCGAACTGTAGGGGTTTTGCCGGGGTTTTTAGCGCAGGCTTTAACGTGCAATCGAGTAGGGGGGTGCCTCGCGGCTACCCCCCTCTCACACCACCGGGCATA
>JACUUL010000066.1 GCA_014859345.1 Thermoleophilia bacterium | reverse complement strand
GTCATGGCCTGAGGAAGGGCTTGACATTCACATAGCAGCGAAGCGAAGAATCTGCTTTATCGGCAGAAAGAGCAGATCCTTCGTCGCCTTCGGCTCCTCATGATGACAATTCCTGAGCCAGTTGTATGATCAGTCTCTCTTTTTTCCTGTTGCATCATCCTGAAAAGCTAAGCGGCGAAGGCCCGATTTTTTTGCTACAAGCAATTCTTCGCGGACTTGCCGGCGAGATGAGCGAAGATCCGGAATGAAAAATCTGGCGGCACATGAGTCCGGGAAGATGACCTAAAGAGATTATCCACCGACATTTACCAGCAAATAAAGCTATTATTCCTATTAAAGGAAGATTTTAAATTTTCCCAACATTCCCTAACACGCGCCTAACTTGATTTACCGGATATTCAAAGGTACCTTTTAGAGAATGAAGAAAAAGGCCGGGATGATCGCAGAAGCCGCCAACCGTTGCTGTCGAGTTCAGGAAAATTCCTCTCAATCCGACGGTAATTTCAAGGCACTCGCAGGTCGGCACGCCCACTGTATTTACTGGCTGACGATATCGCGCGTTCCCAATTTTTCGTGAACAGTAAGGAGATCCAGTGCTGCATCCGAGACCGCTTCTCATTATTCTGAAAATCGCCCTGGCGTCGGCGCTTGTAATGTTCGCCGCCACAGTCCTCGCCATGGGCAACATGAACACCGGAGGCGGTGACTGGGAATGGTCGCGCCCGGACCCGCAGGGAAACACGATCCTGGATTTTGATTTCGTGGATGGAAATACCGGTTGGGCGGTGGGCTCCGGCGGAGTCGTTCTCAAGACCACGGACGGCGGCTCCAACTGGATTTCACAGACTCCTGACGCCACGTGCGTGGGGGTCATCAGCCACGGCTGCACCTTGTCAGGCGTGGATTTCATAAATGCCGCCACCGGCTGGGCAGTGGGTGAGTACGGGACGGTCTTCAGGACCACCAATGGCGGCGATTCCTGGACCAAACAGGTTCTTCCCGCTCCCTATTCCTCGACAACCCTGAATTCAGTCTCCTTTATCAATACCAGTGTGGGAGTGGCCGCGGGCAACGGGCATGTCTTTTATACCACCAACGGCGGCGCCACTTGGACAAGGTCCGCCGGTCCGGGGACCAGTTTCCATTACGCGTCCGTTCAGATGGTAACCACGAGCATCGCGTACGCCGTGGCGGACTCCGGAAGAATCTACAAGACTGTCAATAACGGCGTCAGCTGGACGCAGCAGGCTTCAAACGTCTCAAACAACCTTTCCTCGGTATTCTTCAAGGATCCCGACAACGGGTTCGCCATCGGCGGCACCAGGCTGCTGAGGACAAACAACGGCGGCGCCACCTGGGACAGCAATTCGACTACGCCACTTTCCGAGTCGATGACAGCAATCGCCGCTGCCGGCGACAATCTTGTCACGGTCGGCGACAACGGTGTCATTCTGAGGCGTAACGCAGCCGATAACTGGCCTGCCCCACCTGATACGGTTGCCGCTCAGCTGACGAGCGTGTCTTCCGGCACCACCAGCCGCCTCCAGGCTGTCGGCTTTGCTCCCGGCCTGAATACGGCTTTTGCCGGCGGCGAGGCCGGGGCGGTAACGAAAACAAGCAACGGCGGCGCTTCCTGGAGCCTGATCGCCGGGGGAGACGCGAACGATATCCTGGCCTCAAGCTTCATCGACGCCGATAACGGCTGGATGGCCGGAAGGGACGGCATGGTCATCAGAACAGGCAACGGCGGCAGTTCCTGGTCCAGCGACAGCGCCGGCATGCCCGCGGGAACAAGCATCCATGGGCTGCACTTCATCGACGCCAATACCGGGTTTGCGGCCGGGTATCAGGGCGACGCGGGTGCGAGTTACAAGTACAGCAGCGGCTCCTGGAGCGCCATGAACGTGCCCGGCGGCACCGGCAAGCTGTACGCGGTCCACATGACCAGCGCCGACGAGGGCTGGGCCGTGGGGAAAGACAGCACGGTTCTGGCGACTTCCGATGGCGTCACCTGGGTTCCGGCAACTACCGGCATCGGCGCCGGTTATGAACTGAACTCGGTCGACGCCACGACGGCAACCGATGGCTGGATCGCGGGACAGAAAGGCGTCTGCCCAGCTAACTGCCAGGGAGTCATCCTGAGGTATAATGCCGGCGGCTGGTCCGAGACTGTCATGGGCGACGCGAGGTTCTTTAGCGATATCGACATGGTCGACGCCAGCACCGGCTACGCGGTCGGCTCCGGCGGCAATATCTACAAGACCGCCAACGGGGGCGCCAACTGGTCGCCCCAGGCTTCGCCCACCGGCAAGATCCTGGCCTCCGTCTCCTTCCTGCCGGACGGCCAGACCGGCTTTATCGCCGGTGGGGATATCTCAGAGGGCCGCGTTCTCAAGACCACGGACGGCGGCGCCAACTGGTTCCTGGAGTCCGTGGGGACGAACATCAGCCTGAACACGGTGGCAACGGCGCCTGCGGCCGGCCCTTCGGGATTTGCCGCCTTCACCGGCGGAGGCAATGGCGTCGTGCTGAGGAATGTCGATGCCCTGCCGCCGAAGCCCTACTTCTTCACCTGGTACGATGACGCCGGCGGCGACAACTGGGTGCTGATGTCGAATCCCTTCGGGAACGATCCCCTGACCTTCACCCTGTCCATCGGCGGACAGTACCGGAGCCTGGCCGCCCATAACAACGGGGCGGTCCTGGCCGGCCAGACGATCACCCCCAGGTATCCGGGGGTTCTGGGGGGACCGGTGATCGCCACCTCCCAGACCGGCAAGCCGGCCATCGTTTCCCAGCGCATACTCTGGCCCAAGGGCGGCAACTCCATCGAGGAGGTCCTGGGCACCGACGCTAACAAGCTCTCCTCCCATTTTTACTGGTCGTGGTATGACGAGAGCCTCGGATCGGGCTTTAGTAACTGGATCCTGATCGCCAATCCCCAGGGGCCCCCGGCCAATCCGGGCAACCAGTCCGTCCGCTACCGCATCAAGATCGGCGGCCAGCTCGTGCCCGGTGGCAGCGGCTCCATCGCCGCCGGCAGCTACGTCACGCCCCGCTTTTCCGGCCGCGTGGGCGGACCGGTGGAGGTGGAGGCCTGCGTGGATGACTTCACGGGCCCGGGAAACAGCTGCCTGACGCCGGCGCGGGTGATGGCCTCCCAGCGGGTGCTCTCGGGCGGCGGCACCGCCTTCAACGAGCTGGTGGGCACCCCCGCCGGGGAGCTTTCCAACCGTTACCTTTGGACCTGGTACGACGATAAGGAGGGCAGCAACTGGCTGCTGGTGGCCAATCATGGATCCGGGGATGTCCAGTACACCATCAAGATCGGAGGCGTTCCCATGCCGGGCTACGAGGACAGGACCCTGGCCCCTGGCGCCATCGAGACTCCCCGGTTCGGCATTGCCGGCGGCCCGGTGGAGGTGACCTCTACTGGCGACGTGCTGGCCTCCCAGCGGGTCATCTGGGGCCCCTCCTTCGGGGAGACCCCGGGATACAGCTATGACGCGCTTAGCTCCAATTACCACTGGACCTGGTACGACCAGGCCGAGCCCGGAGTAAGCAACTGGGTGCTGGTGGCCAATCCCTCTGATTCCAACGTCTGGTACCGGATATACATAGGTGGCCAGGCGAGAAACGCCTGCACCGCCCTGGCCGCAAACGACCGGCATACGCCCACCTTCCCCGGCCAGCGGGGTGGTCCGGTGGAGGTCAGGGCTTATGCCAGCAGCGGCGACTGCGCTTCTGGCACGCTCACACCCGGGACGAAAGTGATGGCCTCCCAGAGGGTGCTCTGGAAGGGATACTTCAACGAAGTGCTGGGGACGGTGCTGGAGTAGTGCCAGGCTGAGTCAGCTCAACGAAGTCTAAATGAGGGCGGGCCGCATCGCGGCCCGCCGTTCTTTACGAGCCGGTGCCGTATTGTCTGCATCAAAAACCAGGCGCTCGACTACATTATGATTGAAAGAATAAAAGCCGGGTGTCATACTTTCCGAACAAAAAAAGCAGTTTTTATTCTTTTTCACGAAGGGGATGGGAGCATGAAAAGAGTCAGGGCCTTGCTGATTTTTATCCTGGCGGCTTTCCTGATGGCTGTCCTGGCGCCTTATGGGATCGCGGGACTCAATACCGGCGATGGCGACTGGGAATGGTCGCATCCGGAACCCCAGGGAAATACGATCCTCGACATTGATTTCGTCGACGATGCCACGGGTTGGGTGGTGGGCTCCGGAGGCGTTGTTCTCAAGACCGACGACGGCGGCTCCAACTGGATCTCGCAGACGCCCGACGCCACGTGTACGGGGCTCGTCGGGAGCGGCTGCACGCTGGATGGCGTTGACTTCCTCGATGCCGACACCGGCTGGGCGGTAGGAGGGTACGGGACGATTTTCAGGACCGACGACGGCGGCGATTCCTGGACCAGGCAGGCCCTGCCCGAGCCCTATACATACGTTGCCCTCAATTCCGTTTCTTTTAGCGATGCCAACGTGGGAGTGGCTGTGGGCAACGGGCATGGCTTTTACACAACCAACGGCGGCGCCACCTGGACCAGGGCCACCGGCCTGGCCACCGGCTATCATTATGCGTCCGTGCAGATGGTAAGCGCCACCGCTGCCTACTTGGCGGGAAGCGACGGCAAGATATACAAGACCACCGACGGCGGCGCCGGCTGGACTCAGCAAAACTCAGGCATCGCCAGCAACCTGACCTCCGTCTTTTTCAAAGACGCGTCAAACGGATTTGCCATCGGCGGCGCCAGGCTGCTCAGGACCGCCGACGGCGGCGCGACCTGGAACAGCAATTCCGTCACGCCGCTGGCCGGTTCGATGATCGCAATTGCCGTAGCCGGCGACAACCTGATAGCAGCAGGCGAAGGCGGGGTTATTTTAAGGCGCGAGAGCGCCGGCAACTGGAGCGACCCCCTCGATACCCTCGCGGCGGAGCTTGCCCCTGTCCCCTCCGGCGCCACCGGACGCTTGCACGCGGCCGCCGTTGCTTCGGGTTCGGCAAGCCATGCCTTTGCCGGCGGCATCGGCGGCGCCATCGTCAAGACAACCGACGGTGGAGCGTCCTGGAACAGGATCGCCGGGGGAGACGCCAACGACATCACCTCTTCCAGTTTCGTGGACGGCGCCACCGGCTGGATTGCGGGGGACAACAGCATGGTGATCAGGACTGTCAACGGCGGCCGCGACTGGGTCGATGACAATGCCGGAATGCCCGCCGGGGTGCGCATCTACGGGCTGCATTTCCTCGACGCCAATACCGGGTTTGCCGCGGGAGTTTTGAATAACGCCGGCGTGATCTATAAATACACCAACGGCGTCTGGAACGGCATGGAAGTACCCGGCGGCACCGGACGGCTTTATGCGGTGCATATGACCAGCGCCACCGAAGGCTGGGCCGTGGGCAGGAACAGCATGGTCCTGAGAACTTCCGATGGCGCCACCTGGGTTCCGGCAAATACCGGCATTGGCGCCGGTTATGAACTCAACTCGGTCGACGCCACGGCGGCAACCGATGGCTGGATCACGGGACAGAAAGGCGCGTGTCCGGCCTCCTGCCAGGGAATCGTCCTGAAGTATGACCCCGGCTCCGGCGGCTGGGCGGAGACAGTGCTCGCCGATGTGAAGTTCTTTAGCGAAATCGACATGGTCGACGCCAATACCGGCTACGTGGTCGGGTCCGGAGGCAGGATCTACAAGACGTCCGACGGCGGCGGCGCCTGGGAACCCCAGGATTCCGGCACCTCCCGGATCCTGGCCTCTGTGTCTTTCCTGCCTGATGGCCAGACCGGGTTTGTCGCGGGTGGAGACATCTACGACAGCCGGGTGCTCAAGACCACCGACGGCGGCGCGACCTGGTCGACGGAATCCGTGGGCACCAATCTGAGCCTCAACACCGTTTCCACGATGCCCGCGCCGGCCGGCGAGACGCCCTTCTATGCGGCTTTCGCCGGCGGCGGCAACGGAGCGGTCCTCAGAAGCGGGTGGATCGCGCCATCGGCCGTTGCGTATCCTCAACTGGCCATCACCGCGATGAATGTTTACTGGGAGAATCTGGCGGCATACCAGAACCGCCAGCTGTCTGTGGATCTCCGTATAGTAAACAAGGGAGAGGGCGCGGCAGTCTCGACATCGGCAACCGAGATAACGGCCACGAACGGCGTCTCCGCCTCCACCGGGATGCCGGTGTCCCTCGGATATATTGAAGCCGGCGGCCGGGCCGATTTCACGGCTCAATATCTTGTCCCCGGAGGAGTTTCTGCTTTCCGCACCTCGATAAAGGCCCAGTGCCAGGATGAGACCGGCGGCTGGCATTATTACCCGCAGAACTGAGCGTCAAAAAACAGGAGATAGGTAAGCGGCCCGAGCTTCGCTCGGGCCGCTCTTTGTGCGCCAGGCATGGCGCTGCTCTAGGAGGTGCAAGTCCTTTACGGGCCG
>JACUUL010000020.1 GCA_014859345.1 Thermoleophilia bacterium | reverse complement strand
CTTCTAATCCGTAGGTTGCAGGTTCGAGTCCTGCCGGGCGCGCCAGGATCAGGGCGTTCTTGTGAAATAATCAGTTGTCCTTTGTCCCTTCTCCCTGACAGTGGCGCAGCCACTCCTCATAAATCTCCCCCACATACGCATGAAAACACCAGAATATCGGCGCGGCGGCAGTGCTGGGGAAGTGGCCCATGGAACCGCCGATGGCGGTGTGAACGTGCACATGCCAGGGATTGACTTCATTAGCCAGGGTGTCAGCGTCTCTGAACTCACAGAGCGTGGGCAGGACAAAGCGTTCAGGCAGTGGCAGTCCGGGATTGAGGTTAACGAGCGGCGGTCGTGGAGTGCCAGCATCCCTGGCTTTCACAACGTTGAATTCCGGCGGCACGGGTTTGGCCGGATCCCATTGCGGCAGAGGCACGAATTCCGTGGCTCCTTCTCTGAGCAGATATTCCTCCAGTTTCGCCACGTAATCGCGATGCCCGGTGAAGTGCTTCTCGCCGAAGTGAATGATTTTAAGATGGTCGGCGACCACGGAGTCGGTGAGATAGGACAGCATCAGCGCGACCAGTCTTGATCTCTGTTCTGGCGTAAAGCTGTTTAGGTGGGGACGGTTTCCCACTGGCCTCCTCTGCTTGCGGTCGGATTGACAGAGGCATTCAATTGTCACTCGGCATGAATCACTCTGCTGATTTCAGGCAGCACCCCTGCCTCATCCTATACCCGTTTTTTCGCCCGGACAGCTCCAGATATTCGGACAAGACGCAATAGGGCACCCGGAATTTTATTGAAACAAGCGGATAAACAAGCGGATAAACAAGCGGATTCTTGACCACCGTCTCGGACCTTGAGCGAAAGAGGGATGACAGGCAGTCTGGGCAAGATACCGGAATAAAAAACATGGAAGAAGGCAATAAAGATAAGCCAGGGGAGATATTGTTGGATCCGGTGATACAGATAAGCAACGAGGCTCGTATGAGGCTCAGGAGCCTCGGGGACGAGATCATCCGGTTTGCGGATGAGAAAAAGAGCATCTTAAAGAGTACTCTCATGTCGGAGGCCGAGAAGCAGGGGAAGATCGACAGCGAGAAGACGAGCCTCAGGATGTACATGGATATCGTCTTCGGAGAAGGAGACGGCTCGATAGCTGAGGATATCAGGCGCATCCTCGCCGAAAGCGGGGACTCGGAAAGGGCGAAGGCGGCTGCCGGCGTCTGGCACGGCGAAATACCCGGTCTGCGGCGGTTCGTCGAGTATTGCGCGCAGATGATCGAGGAGGATCCCGGCTCGCCGGAGGCGCGCAAAGGGGGCAAATGCCTGATAGAAGCAACAGAGATTCTGAATCAGATCGCGGACCGGGCCGAAAGAGCCGCCAGGGAGCAGAGATAAGCAGCGCGGTCAGCGTCAGCGTGGATCATTCCTTGTCTTGATCAACTATCTGTAAATCGGCACCTTTCTCAATCCAAAAACACGCCGGCAGTCTGGTAGAATCCGGTGGATGCGGGCGTGGCGGAATGGCAGACGCGCCAGCCTTAGGAGCTGGTAGGGTTATCCCCTATGGAGGTTCAAATCCTCTCGCCCGCACCAGGAACTCCGCAGGTGGCAATCGCGGGATTATGGAGATACTGCTAATCGCTTTGCTGACCTTGCTAGCCAGCGCCGTCGGGACGCTGAGCGGTTTCGGCACCTCCACCATCATGATCCCGGTCCTGGCGGTCTTCTTGCCGCCGGTCGAGGCCATCTTCCTGGTGGCTATCATTCACTGGTTCGGGAATATCTGGAAGGTAGCTCTGTTCCGCAGGGGATTCCATCTCGGGCTTGCCGCCCTGTTTGGCTTCACGGGGCTGGCGGCCAGCTATATCGGTGCTTCCGTGTCGCTGGCAGCGGAAAGCACCATGCTTCTCCGGTTGCTGGGCATGTTTCTTTTTGGGTATGCGCTTTTTCTTTTTATCAAGGCCAGGTACAAGGTTCCCGCGACAGGCGTCACAGCGGCGGCTGGCGGCGCCCTGTCGGGTTTTTTCGCCGGCATGTTCGGTATCGGCGGCGCGGTGCGGGGGATGTTTTTAACTGCTTTCGATCTGCCAAAAGCCGTGTATATCGCCACCGCCGGAGCTATCGGCCTCATGGTGGATTCTACCCGCATAATCACTTATTTCGCTGGCGGGGCGACACTGCCGGACCGTCTCTGGTGGGGCCTGGCGCTCTTCATTCCGTTATCGTTCCTGGGCGCGAAACTGGCCAAGAGAGTGGTAGTTCGCATTCCACAGGAAAATTTCCGAAAGGTCGTGGCCGTGTTTTTACTCCTTGTGGGATTGAAGCTGGTGGCGTTTCCGTAGGGATACCTGGCCCGGGCTTACCGGGTACACATTACTGAGTTTTTTTGATTTTTCCGGCCTCGATTTGGACTTCGGGGCCAATCTTCATTAACATCTAGGATTGGCGCTTACTGTTAGCCGCGCCTGGTTGCCTCGGGGCTTGCCTCTCCATTGTCGGGATTATGGCCAGGATGACCGGGAAAATCACCAATCAATTTAAAACGGGAGATTAATGACAGACCTAAAAACGACTGTCACTTCATTGCCAGACAACAAGGTGCGGCTCGATGTCGAGGTGCCGGCTGAAGAACTCAGGCTCCAGGTTGATAAGACGGTCAGAAAGCTTTCCCGCGAAGTAAGGATGTCCGGATTCAGGCCGGGAAAGGTGCCGCGAAATCTCATCGTCCAGCGTTTCGGCAAGGATGCCATCCTGGCTCAGACCCTTGAAGACGCCCTGCCGGGCTGGTTGCAGCGGGCCATCGACGGCTCTGGCATCAAGCCGGTGGACCAGCCCGAAGTCGACCTTGCGGATTCGGAAGCCGGACTGGATGAGTTGCTGGATGAGAAGATTCCCTTAGCTTTCAAGGCGGTCGCGGCAGTCATGCCCCGGCCAAAGGTAGGCAAATATACCGGCATGGAAGTGGAGAAAGACGTCGTGAGCGTGACCGATGCCGACGTGGACGAACAGGTGGATATGCTGCGCAGGCGCCTGGGCCGGCTCGAGGAAGTAAAGGTCGCGCGCCCGGCTGGGGAGGGCGATTATGTGTTGATTGATTTCACAGGCTACCTTGATGGTGAGCCCCTGGAGGGCGGCGCCAGCAAGGACTATATGCTCGAACTGGGCAGCAAGCAGTTCATTCCCGGATTTGAGGATCAGATTGAAGGAATGGAGAAAGGCCAATCGAAGAGTTTTAAGCTTGCTTTCCCGGAGGATTACAAGCCGGAGCGTCTGGCCAGCCAGGATGTCGAATTCGACGTCACTGTGAAGGAAATCAAGGAGCGCGTTCTGCCGGAGGCCGACGATGAATTCGCCAAAGAAAACAGCGAGTTCGACTCCATCGCCGAGATGAGGGAAGGCATCAAGGCCCGCCTCCAGGATGCCGGCGAGGAGGAAGCCGAGAAGGCCTTTCGCGCCAGGGCGGTGGAAAAAGCCGTAAACGAGGCGGAGGTGGAGATACCGCCGCAGGCGGTCGCGACAAGGGCGCACGAGCTGGAGATGGATTTTGTCACCTCTCTTCAGGCCAGGGGTGTCAGCGCGGACCAGTATCTGAATCAGTCCGCTGAGGAGAAGGAGAAGTTCGCCGAGCATTTCCGGACTCAGGCCGAAACAGTTCTGAAACGCGAAGCAGTCCTGGAAACAGTAGCCGATATCGAGGACATCGAGGTCGCTGAAGAAGAGGTGGAGGAAGAGATCCGCAAGGCCGCTCCCCGGGTAGGCAAGGAGCCGGAAGAGCTCATCCTGGAGATGAAACAGAAGGGCCGCACCGGCATCGTCCGCGACGACCTGATTCACAAAAAGGCGGCCGCCTACATCGCGGAGCACGCCATACCGGTGCTGAAAAAAGCAGGAGCAGTATCGCCGGAAGAGAAGGAAAAGGAAGAGAAGGAGTCAGGAATCATCACGCCATGAATATGCGCCTGATAACGCAAAAAAATATTTAATCAACGAGAAAACCAGGATCCAGGAAACTATGAAGAACGAGGTGCAAAATCAAATGCCACTAATCCCAATGGTCATCGAACAGACAAGCCGCGGCGAGCGGGCGTTCGATATCTACTCACGCCTCCTTAACGAGCGGATAATATTTCTCGGCAGCGGGATCAACGAAGAAGTCGCCAATGTCATTGTGGCGCAGCTGCTCCATCTGGAGTCCGATGATCCGGACAAGGACATAAATCTGTACATAAATTCACCCGGCGGGTCAGTCTATGCCGGTCTGGCCATCTATGATACAATGCAGTTTATCAAGCCTAATGTGGTAACTACCTGCGTGGGGATAGCGATGAGCATGGGGGCCTTGATACTCGCGGGAGGCGAAAAAGGCAAGCGGTTCGCGCTGCCTAATGCCAAGATTCTGATTCACCAGCTTTCCGGCGGTTTTCAGGGCCCGGCGGCCGACATAGAAATCCATGCCCGTGAGGCCTTGTCGCTACGCAAACATCTCGATGAAATCCTCGCAATGCACACCGGACAACCTCTCGAGAAGGTGGCGCAGGACACCGACCGGGATTTCTTTATGAATGCTAAGGAGGCCCAGGAATACGGCATAATCGACCGGGTCATAGAACACCGGACTACAGTTAAGGGGGAATAACCCAATGGCGCGACCTACCGATGGAAACGAGCAGCTGCTGTGCAGCTTCTGCGGCAAGTCCCAGAGGCAGGTAAAAAAGCTCATCGCCGGTCCCGGCGTGTATATTTGCGACGAATGCATCGATCTCTGCAACGAGATCATCGACGAGGAGCTCTCGGCTCCGCCGAATATCGATCTGGAGAATCTGCCCAAGCCGACGGAGATCTACGAGGCGCTCAATGAGTACGTGGTAGGCCAGGAGGAAGCCAAGCGAACCCTGGCCGTCGCTGTTTATAACCATTACAAGCGGGTGCAGATGGCCGCGGCCGACACCGATTCCGGCGAAGTCGAGCTGCAGAAATCGAACATCCTGCTTCTCGGTCCGACCGGCTGCGGCAAGACGCTGCTGGCGCAGACGCTGGCCCGATTCCTGAACGTTCCCTTCGCCATTGCCGACGCGACCGCGCTCACCGAAGCCGGTTACGTGGGCGAGGACGTGGAGAACATACTCCTGAAGCTGATCCAGGCCGCCGACTTCGACGTAAAAAAAGCCGAGACCGGCATCATCTACATCGATGAGGTGGACAAGATCGCCCGGCGGGCCGACAATCCCTCCATTACCAGGGACGTCTCCGGCGAGGGTGTACAGCAGGCGCTTCTCAAGATCCTTGAAGGCACGGTTGCCAGCGTGCCCCCGCAGGGCGGGCGTAAACACCCGCATCAGGAATTTCTCAATATCGATACCACCAATGTCCTCTTCATATGCGGCGGCGCCTTCGCACACCTGGACAAGGTGATCGAGCGCCGCGTGGGGCACAAGGGCATGGGCTTCGGCGCCGACGTCAGGAGCCGGATAGAGCGGGACATTGGCAGCGTTTTCGCCCAGGTCATGCCCGAGGATCTGCTCGAGTATGGCCTCATCCCTGAATTCATCGGCCGTCTGCCGGTTGTAACGGCGATCCATAATCTGAGCAAGGCAGACCTTGTGCGGATTCTTACAACGCCCCGGAACGCCCTGGTCAAGCAGTACGAGAAATTCTTCAGGTTTGATGACATAGAGCTCGTCTTCGCGCCGGATTCGCTGGAAGCTATCGCCGACAAAGCCCTGAAGCTGGAAACCGGCGCCCGGGGACTCCGCTCTATCATTGAGCAATCCCTGCTAAATGTGATGTTTGAGCTTCCGTCGCGAGGTGACGTGCGCAAGTGTGTTGTTACCAGGGAAACCATCGATCGCGAGATCGATCCGACGCTGGTGACGGAGGCGGAGAGAGTGCTGCCAGAACTTGACGAAGAGTCGGCATAAACCCGAGCAACAGCTACCGCTACTTCCAACCAGAGAACTCGTAGTATTTCCGCGGATGGTCGCGCCTATTTTCGTGGGCCGCGAAAAGTCGGTGAAGGCGCTGGAGCAGGCCTATTCAGACAAGTCGTCCATCATCCTTTCCATCCAGAAAGAGCCCGAGGTCGAGGATCCGGGCGTAAACGACATCGTGCGCGTGGGCACGATGGCCACGGTGGTTCAGCTCTACAAATTGCCGGACGGCTCCATAAAGGCCCTTGTAGAGGGTATAAGCAGGGTCCTCATCCGGGATTTCGTGTCTATCACGCCGCATTTCCAAGTCAGTTATTCACCGCTGAGAACCGGCTGGAAAGAGGGATCGGAAGAGCGGGTAGGCGCCCTGGCGCGGGGGGTGTACAGGGAGTTCATCAGATACGTGGAAACCAATCCGGCCGTCCCCGATGAGATAAGCCACGTCGTTGGAGCCGTTACCGAGCCGGACGAACTGGCTGACGCCGCCGCCGCCCATATCATGCTTCCCTTCGAAAAGAAACAGGAACTGCTGGAGATGGGGGATGTGGAGAAGCGGCTGAGCGCTGTGCTGGAGCTGCTGGTCGAGGAAAACGCCGTGCTTGATATGGAGCAAGACCTAAACCAGAAGGTCCAGAACCGGATCGAGTCCACTCAGAGGCAGATTTTCCTGCATGAGAAGCTCAAAGTCATCCGGGAGGAGCTTGACCATGCGCCGGAGGCCGAGGACGAGCCGATTCAGGAATATCTCCGTCAGCTCGAGGAGAAACGGATGAACCTGGCCGCCCGCGAGGCGATACGCAAGGAGATCAACAAGCTCAAATCGGTGTCGCCCATGTCGCCGGAGGTGTCGGTCATAAGAAACTACCTGGATAACGTCTTTGCCCTGCCCTGGGGCGATCTCGCTGAGAAATCCGATTACGAGATTCCCGCGGTCTCCCGGCATCTGGACAAAACCCATTACAGCCTGAAGAAAGTCAAGGAAAGGATCCTGGAGTTCCTGGCGGTGGGCAAGCTTCTGGGTCAGGACCAGCCCAACACCACCCTTTGTTTCGTGGGCCCGCCGGGAGTTGGGAAGAGTTCCGTGGCCAGGGCCATCGCCGACGCCCTGGAGCGTCCTTTCGTGCGGATATCGCTGGGCGGGGTCCGCGACGAGGCAGAGATCCGGGGGCACCGGCGCACATACGTGGGAGCAATGCCGGGCCGGATCATAGCCGCAATCGGCAAGGCCAAGGTGGACAATGCCGTGGTCCTGCTGGACGAAATAGACAAGATGGACTCCGATTTCCGCGGCAATCCCGCCGCGGCGCTCATGGAGGTGCTGGACCCCCTGCAGAATGGGGAGTTCCGTGACAACTACCTGGAGCTTGAATATGATCTCTCGAAGATCCTGTTTCTCACAACGGCAAATCATGAGGATGGGATCCCCCCGACGCTTTACGACCGCCTGGAAGCCATAAGTCTGTCGGGATATACCTTTGAGGAGAAGGAGCAGATCGTCAAGCGGCATCTGCTGCCCAAGATAGCCACAGAGTCAGGAATGAAAAAAAGCAGCGTGGTTTTCTCAGCCGCTGCCCTGAAGGCGGTAATCAGGTTTTATACCCGCGAGTCAGGAGTGCGCGACCTGGAGCGCGCTATCCGCAAGATCTACCGCAAGATTGCCCGTGGCTACCTGGAAGACGGAATAAGACTGCCGGTTCGCGTTACCGGGACCTCGCTGGAGAAATACCTGGGACCGGCGCCTTTCCCGGAGATGCGCCTGGAGCGCCGGCCGCTGCGAGGGGCCAGCCTGGGTCTTGCCTATACAGCCGACGGCGGCGAGGTGCTTACAATCGAGACGATAGTTTCATCTGGCAAGGGCGAACTGGTGCTCACCGGCCAGCTGGGGGACGTCATGCAGGAATCAGCCTCGACCGCCTGGGGCTATCTGCTCTCCAAAGTCGATGCCGATCCGCGGTTCAAGACTCTTTTCAGGAAAACCGCGCCTGCCTTTGACGCGGCCGGCAAATGGGAGATGAACGGAAAGGACCTCAGGCTGCACGTGCCCGAGGGCGGCATCCCCAAGGATGGCCCATCGGCGGGAATCGCCCTGGCTGCTTCTATGCTTTCGGCCATCAGCGGTCACGCCATCCGGCCGGCAGTGGCATGTACGGGAGAGATTACCCTGCGAGGCAAAGTGCTGCGCATCGGCGGACTGCGGGAAAAATGCCTGGCTGCGGCCCGCGCCGGAGTCAAAACAGTCGTCCTGCCCAAGGCAAACGAGCCCGAGGTCAAAGAGCTGCCCCCAAACGTGCGAAAGGGGCTGGAATTCGTTTTCGTGGATGATTTCGCGCAGGCGCTGGACCCGCTGTTCGTCTAACATTCCGCCAAACTACGGTGCGGCTTTGCTCCGGAATCCTTCTGATGAGGCACAAGCCGGCCAATCTTCATCCCTCTGTGTCCGAACTCTCGCTGCAACCCGGCCTTTCATGCTCCTTTTCCCGTGTTTCCTGGGCCTGTTGCGTTAAGGACTTGTGATAGAATTTCACAAGTGTGAATACCGAATTTCGTAAAATTCTCGAAGAAAAGACCCGCTACTCGCCGGCCGATATCGAATCGAAGTGGATGGAGCGATGGTTGGCGGCAAACCTTTTTTCCCCGGAAACCGGCCAGCAAAAGAAAACTTACTGTATCGCGGTTCCTCCGCCCAATGTCACCGGCTCGCTGCACATGGGCCACGCGCTGAACGGCACAATCCAGGACCTGCTCATCCGCCTGCACCACATGCGGGGCGAGAACACACTCTGGATATGCGGCACCGACCACGCCGGAATCGCCACCCAGAACCAGGTGGAGAAGCAGATAGCCGCCGAAGGGCTCACCCGGCAGGATCTGGGTCGGGACGGGTTCGAGGAGCGGGTGTGGAGGTGGCGCGACCAGTACGGCTCAGCCATCATCAGCCAGTTCAAACGTCTTGGCTGCGCCCTGGATTACGAGGGAGAGCGATTCACCCTCGACGAGGGCTACGTGAAGGCTGTTTACCGGGTTTTCGTGGCCCTTTATGAGAAGGGCTATATTTTTCGTGATGAATACATGGTCAACTGGTGCACCCGCTGTCACACCGCGCTTTCCGATCTCGAGGTGGAGCACATCGAGTGCGACGACAACCTCTATTACCTGCGTTACCCGGTAAAAGGGGAAGATGCCGCGGTAATCATCGCCACAGCCCGTCCGGAAACGATGCTGGGTGATACCGCCGTTGCCGTTAATCCTGATGATGAACGCTACCGCGAGCATGTCGGCAAACAGGTCATTCTGCCCCTGGTGGGCCGGGAGATCCCGCTTATCGCGGATGAATATGTCGACATGAGCTTCGGCACGGGCGCTCTTAAGGTAACGCCCGCCCACGATCCCAACGATTTTGAGCTTGGCAAGAAACATGAGCTCGAAGAGGTGAATGTCTTTACCTCCGATGGGCGCATAAGCCAGGCTGGAGGGGAGTTCGCCGGCATGAGCATCGACCAGGCCCGCGGCCAGGTGGTGAAACGGCTGGAGCAGGAAGGCCTGGTGGAGAAAATTGAGCCCTACCGTCACGCGGTCAGCGTCTGCTACCGCTGCAACACAGCCATCGAGCCGTATATATCCCTGCAATGGTTCATGAGGATGGATGAGCTGGCCCTGCCCGCCATTCGCGTGGTGGCAGAGGGAGCCATCAGGTTTAACCCGGGGCGCTGGGCAGATGTTTATCTGGAATGGATGCGCGCCATCCGGCCCTGGTGCATATCCCGCCAGCTATGGTGGGGACACCGCCTGCCTGTCTGGTACTGTGACGATTGCGATGAGATCGTCGTTCGCGAGGAACAGCCGGCTGCGTGCAGATGCGGATCATATGAGCTCAGGCAGGAGGAGGACGTCCTGGACACGTGGTTCAGCTCGGCGCTATGGCCTTTTGCAACGCTAGGCTGGCCGGAGTCAACGGAGAGGCTGGAGAGGTTTTATCCCACGGACGTGCTGGTAACCGCCAGGGACATCATCTTCCTTTGGGTGGCCCGCATGGTGATGATGGGGATGGAATTTCCCTCCGAGATACCCTTCAGGGACGTGATCATCAATCCCACCATCATGGCCAAGGACGGCCGCCGTATGAGCAAGTCCCTCGGCACCGGTGTCGACCCGCTCGAGCTCATAGGCAACTACGGCGCTGACGCAACCCGCTACGGCCTGCTGAACATGGCCAGCACCCAGGATGTGCGTTTCTCAGAAGAGCGGATCGAGATGAGCCGCAATTTCTGCAACAAGATTTTCAACGCGGCCAGGTTCGTGCTGCTGGGCGCGGAGGATATCGAGCCTGCTCCGGCGCGGGAAGCTCTGGCAGACCGCTGGATCGAAAGCCGGCTGACGGCGACCGCAGCGGAGGTCAATCGTCTGCTGGACCGCTATGAATTTGCGGAAGCCACCAAACAGCTCTACCGCTTCGTATGGAACGAGTTTTGCGACTGGTACGTGGAAATAGCCAAGGTGCGTTTATATGGGGAGGATGAAGCGGTAAAGCGGGAGGTATCGGCCCATCTGTTTTATCTGCTGGACAACATCCTGAGAATGCTGCACCCGTTCATGCCGTTCCTTACCGAAGAGATCGCCGCCATGTTGCCCGGGGAGCGCGGCTTTCTGATCAATATGCCGTATCCGGATGCAGAGGGGTACACCGAGCCGGCTGCGGAGGCAAAGATGCAACAGCTGATGGAGGCGGTGACCGCTCTGAGAACGCTTCGCAACGAGCTCAGGGTTTCTCCCAGAAAAGAAGCAGACGCGATTCTGGTTTCGGCCGATCCGGGTGTGCGGCAGGTTTTGGAGCAAGGCTCCATCCTGTTGAGGTCACTGGCCAACACGAGCCTGGTGGAAACTGCCGCAACCGAGAGTGATGTCGCGGCGTCGCTGGCGCAGACCGCCGTGGCCCTGATCCCGGGAGGAAAGCTGCTGGTGCCCCTGGCCGGTCTTATAGATATCGATCAGGAAAAAACGCGTCTCATGCAGGTAATTTCCAGAAAAAAGCAGGAACTTGCCCGCGCGTCGGGAAAATTGGCAAATAAAAACTTTGTCAGCAAGGCTCCTCCGGAGCTGGTGGAACGGGAAAGGGCCAAAATTGAGCTGCATCAGCGAGAGTTGAGCGAGTTAAACACACAGTACGAGAGATACTTCGGACAGTAGATGGCAAAAAAAACCGCCAAAAAAAAGAGAAGCGGCCCAGTTGAGAAAGCCGTAGGGACCGGTCGGGAGAAGCCAAAACCCAGGACAATACCCACGGCGAAGCCCTCAAAAGCGGCTGCCAAATCCAAGCCGGCGAAGAAGCCGGCAAAAAAGGGAGCCGTCAGGAAAACGGCTGCAGCCAGGCCGAAAAAAGCCCCCAGGGCCAGGACCCCTGCGGTAAAGACAAAAAAGTCTGGCACCAGGCCGAAAAAGAAAGCTGTCGCGGTTAAAGCCGGAAGAAAGAGAGCTGCCGCCCGGCCCAAGGCCACAGCCGCCAAGGCCGGGAAGGCAGCCAGGGCCAAGCCGAAAAAGGCCGTCACCAAAAAGGCAGCCCCCAAACGCAAAAAAACTGTCGCGCGGCCAAAAAAGCCCCCGGCCAAGCCCAAGAAGACTGCCGCTAAACCCAAGAAGACAGTAACAAAACCCAAAAAAGCCCCTGCGGCCAGGCCAGGCAAAGTTGCCGCCGCCCGCCCCGCCCGGGCGAAGCCCGCGAAGAAGAAAAAGCCGGAAAAGGCCCCGGCGGCCAGGAAACCAAAGCCTGAAAAGGGCGCACCAGCCCGGCCGTCTGAAAAGAAGCCGGCAGTAAGAGCCGCGCCCGCGGTCGAGGAGAAGGCGCGGCCGTCCTTCGACGTGCTCAAATACCTTGAAGACCTGGACCGGCTGGGCATGAAGCCCGGGCTCACCCGCGTCCGGAAATTGCTCAAGGCGCTAGGCAGTCCGGAAAAGAAGCTGGCAGTAATCCACGTTGTGGGCTCCAACGGCAAGTCTTCGACCGCCCGCATGCTCTCGGAGATCCTCACTGCCCATGGCGTCAAAGCCGGAACATATCTCTCCCCGCACCTGGTCGGCTTCACGGAGAGATACCTGGTTGGCGGCAGGGAGATCACCGACAGGGCCTTTGAAAAGCTCATTACCGAGGTCAGCGATACGGCCGCGGAGGTTGATTCGCGGTCCCGCAGCAGCGGACCGCTCACCCAGTTTGAGATTCTGACGGCGGCCGCGTTTCTTTATTTTCAGCAGCAGCAGGTGGAGGTGGCCGTGATCGAGGCAGGCCTGGGCGGCCGGTACGATGCAACCAACGTCACCGAATCCAGGATTCAGGTGATCACCAACGTCATTCTGGAGCACACCGACATCCTGGGAGAGACGTTGGCAGAAATCGCCCGCGAAAAAGCCGCGGTCATCCCCGAAAAGGGAAGAGTGGTGCTGGGAGCTCTTTCCGATGAGGCACTGGATGAGATTATGAAGATCTGCAGGCGCAAGCACGCGAGGACGCTCACATTCGGGGACAACTTCTCCCTGATCAGGGGAAGTGGTGAAAAATTCGATGTCTGGACGGAAAAGGGGCAATATTCCGATCTTTCCCTGACCCTGTTCGGCCAGTATCAGCGCACCAACTGCGCCGTGGCGATCCAGGCGGCAGAGCTGTTTCTGGCCCGCCCTCTCGGTGAGAAGAAGCTCAGGCGGACTCTTCCAAAAATCAAGATTCCCGCCCGCCTGGAGGTTATATCCGAGAAGCCCATGGTTATTCTTGACGGCGCCCATAATCCGGCCAGCATCGAGGAGCTTCTCAATTCGCTGGCCGGCATCGTCCGGGCCAGGCGGACCATCTGTGTCGTCTCGATCCTGAAAGACAAGGACGCGGCGAAAATGCTGGAACGCCTTCTGGATTTTTGTGATATCTTATTTATCACTGAGAACTCCAATCCTCGCTGTGCCTCGGCGCAGGAGCTGTCAAAGCTGCCGGTAGTCAAGGAAAGCCACGTTCAGACTTTCGTGGCCAGGGAAAACCAGTCAGCACTGGAGAGCGCTTTCAAGCTGGCCTCCATCCGGGATGTTATCCTGGTCACGGGCTCGCTTTATCTGCTTTCCGACATCAAGAAACGCATTGCGTGACGATTAGGGTTGAATGACCGGGGGCCTCGCCAAAGGATGGCGCGCGAACATATCCGGGATAAAAGAGGCGGAAGGCTGCCATGAGATTTATCATTCTGCAGACTGCCACCGAAGGCGTATCATTTTTCGATTCGCCCTGGTGGCGGTTTATCACCCTGATGACCCAGGCGGTGCTGGTCGCATTATGGCTGGCTCTGGTTTTCTGGACCTACAAGGACGCGAAACGGCGATTGACCGATCCGCTGATGATCGGGGTCTCGGTAGCCACTTCGCTTTTTTTTCCGTTTATCGGGACTCTTTTTTACACGATTCTGAGGCCTCCGGAATATCTGGAGGATATCCTCGAGCGCGATCTGGAGATCCGCGCGCGGGAACAGGAACTGGTGGGCGGCGCCAACCGCTGTCCGGTTTGCCGCGCTCCTTTAAGGGATGAGTATCTGGTATGCCCCAGGTGCCGCCGCCGGCTCAAGTACCGGTGCGCCGCCTGCGACAGGCCTTTGGACGAATCATGGAAAGTTTGTCCGTACTGCGAGGAGGAGGTCGAGGCGGCCAGGGGAAAAAGCAAAACCTCCATCAAGGAGGATGAGCTTTTCGCCTGACAGGACGCCTGAAGCTACGGGAGGAAATGTGGAGCGGACATTCATGCTGGTAAAGCCGGGGGCGGTGGCCCGCGGCCTGGTGGGAGAAGTCCTGGCGAGGTTCGAACGGCGGGGGTTGAAAATCAAGGCAATGAAATACTTCCAGATGAGCCGGGAACTGGCCGAGGAGCACTACGGTGAGCACCGTCAGAAAGATTTTTTTGACGGCCTGGTCGGATCTATCACTTCCGGTCCGGTGGCTGCGTTCGTGCTGGAGGGACCCGACGCGATCTCCGTAGTGCGCAGGATGATGGGCGTGACCGATCCGCTGGCCGCGGATCCGGGAACGATCCGCGGCGATTATGGTCTTGACATCGAAGCGAACATCGTCCACGGCAGCGACGGACCGGAGAGCGCCGTCAGGGAGATAGCGCTCTATTTCAGCGAGGACGAGATAGTCTGAATACAGGGCGCTCGGTTTGTACCTGGCTTCAAAATCTCCCCAGCGAAAGGCTATCCTGGAATCGCTGGGCATCGAATTCGTAGTCTTCAAACCTGAATATTCCGAGGAAGGCCGGCCCCATGAACTGCCAGCCGAGGCGGTGGAACGCCACAGCAGGGGCAAGGCTTTCTCCGTGGTGCACAAGATAGATGAACTTCCCCGGGACCGCCCGGTGCTCGGTGTTGACACCATGGTCGTTTTTGGGGGGCGCACCCTGGGGAAAGCTTCAGGCGAGGAGGAGGCCTTCGAACTGCTCAGGCGCATGTCCGGACGAACTCACCTGGTCTACAGCAGCATCACGCTGGTTTGGGCAGGCCTGGGTCCCGGAGCCCGGGAAGAGCAGACCGCCCACGCCGTGACAGAAGTGAAATTCTCCCACCTTACCGACCACGAGCTGGAAGCATATGTCGCCACCGGCGAATGGCGCGACCGCGCCGGCGCTTACGCCATTCAGGGCCGGGCGGCAGCCTTCGTGCACGAAATAAGGGGTGACTATACCAACGTGGTGGGCCTCCCGGTCTCGGTGCTGGTGGAACTGCTAAAGAAAAAGGGGCAGTGGCCGCCGGCCGGGTGGCTCCGGCATGCAGGCTGATACAACCATCTCCATCAGATCTTGAGCGTCAGGATTGAACTCTCAACCGTAGGTTGATGCTATTTTATATAGCTGCCAGTCTTATTGGTTCCATCCTGAAATATTGTATAATAACCTGCTTATAAACAGCGTCGAGGCTGTAATTTAACGCTGCAAAAAAGAATATACGAGGAGTGCCGGCCGTAACCGGGCAGCAGGATTGGCGCGTTCGTGGAAGCATGCCGGTCCGGCGCAGTCGAGTACGGAACAGCTCCTCTTTCCATTATCAGTCCGAAAGGAGAACCGATCAGCATCTTCAGTTACTTCGCCGGATTTGGCGGCCGCGACATGGCTGTCGATCTGGGGACCGCCAATACCCTCGTTTATGTCCGTGGCCGCGGCATCGTGCTGAGCGAGCCTTCGGTGGTGGCCATTGACCAGCGCACCCAGGAAGTGCACGCGGTGGGCGCCGAGGCCAAGCGAATGTTGGGCCGCACGCCCGGCACCATCAGCGCCATCCGGCCACTCAAGGATGGTGTCATCGCCGATTTTGACGTCACCGAGCAGATGCTGAGGCACTTCATCCAGAAAGTCCATCAGAACCGCTGGGCCCATCCGCGGGTGGTGGTCTGCGTGCCCTCCGGAGTCACCGGGGTGGAAAAGCGCGCCGTTGAGGAGGCAACCCTGTCTGCCGGCGCCCGTCTTTGCTATCTTATCGAGGAGCCGATGGCGGCCGCCATCGGCGCCGGTTTACCGGTCAGCGAGCCTACGGGCAACATGGTCGTGGACATTGGCGGCGGCACCAGCGAGGTAGCGGTCATCTCTCTTGGCGGCATTGTGACGTCGCAATCCATACGCGTTGGCGGCGACGAGATGGACGAAGCAATCATGGCTTACGTCAAGAAAGAGTACAAACTTATGATAGGCAATCAGACGGCGGAGGAACTGAAACTGGAGATCGGCTCCGCTTTCGATTTGAATGAAGAGGAGCAGGCCGAAATCAGGGGCCGTGACCTTGTGACCGGTCTGCCCAAGACAGTGGTGCTTACTTCGGAAGAGATCCGGGAGGCCCTGGCGGAACCCGTGTCCGCCATCATCGACGCCCTCAGGACCACCCTCGACAAGACCCCGCCAGAACTGGCCAGCGACATCATGGACCGCGGCGTCATGCTGGCCGGCGGAGGTTCCCTGCTCAGAGGCTTGCCCGAGCGCCTGCGTGAGGAGACCGGCATGCCCATTCACATGGCTGAGTCGCCGCTTACGTGCGTGGCGGTCGGTTCCGGCAGGTCGCTCGAGGAATTCGAGGCGCTGCACAAGTCCTCCCGGCATTCGAAGTCAAAGCGCCGTTTTTAAGACTCGATTCTAGGTCTGTCGTGGCCCGCAAGACTGTCGTAAAACGTCAAGCGGTGCTGGCGGTTCTGCTGCTGGTATCAATGGCAATGCTCACCCTGTACTTCCGGGAGCCGGTGGGTGGTATCCTCCATTCCACTCAGCGCGGGGGGCTCAGGGTCATTTCTCCTCTGGAGTCCGGCGTCACCACGGTGCTGTCGCCGTTCAAGAACGGTTACCGGTGGACCGCCGGGACAATAAACGCCCGCAGCGAGAACAAGCGGTTGCGCGAGGAGACGGACCGCCTGCGCAGTGAGCTGGTTGCGCTAAGGGAAGCCGCTGATGAGAACCGCCGCCTCAGGGAAATGATCGACTTCACCTCCCAGCCCACCTTTCCCCAGGATTACCGGACGGCCGCCGCCCGGGTCATCGGACGTTCCGCGTCCGCATGGAACGCCACCATCACCATCAACCGCGGTTCCAACCACGGCGTGCAGACGGGGCAGACGGTGATATCAGGCCAGGGACTGGTGGGACAGGTATCCGCGGTCACCACAAATTCGGCTCAGGTGCTGTTGATCATCGACCACAATAGCCACGTGGAAGCAAAGCTGCAGAACGGAAACGCGGCCGGAACTGTTGTCGGGAGCGTCAACGGACTTCTGGAGATGGACTTTGTGGAGAAGCATCAGAGAATCGTCAAAAACGACGTGGTGGTAACCTCGGGAACCGGCATGCTTTTCGTGAAGGGAGTCCCGATAGGCGTTGTGGAAGAAGCGGCTGACCAGGAGGCAG
The DNA here is from genome assembly GCA_014859345.1 of Thermoleophilia bacterium. Taxonomy (GTDB): domain Bacteria; phylum Actinomycetota; class Thermoleophilia; order BMS3ABIN01; family BMS3ABIN01; genus Kmv30. The sequence continues at coordinate 18,488 of JACUUL010000020.1, read as the reverse complement.
AGTTCTTCAAGCGCATCTCCATCACGCCGTTTGTCGACTTCAGCCGTCTGGAAGAGGTACTGGTGCTGTTGCCTCCCGCGGGCGCGGATCTGCCGCCTCCAGCCATCGAGGAGGATGCGGAATAATCATGTCCTCGTCCAATGAGAAGCATTCCAGGATTCTTCGCGGAAACGGGGGCCCGGTCACGTCGGCCGCCACCAAAGAGGGGCCGCTGTATTTTCTGCGCGTTTTTACGCTGATCATGCTGGCCGTGGTTGTTCAGACGACAATAGCGCCGCACATCACGGTCCTGGGAGCCAAGCCCGATTCCGCCCTGGTTCTGGTTGTTTGCGTGGCTCTTATCCGGGGTCCGGTCTGGGGAGCCACCGTCGGCTTCGTGACCGGTTTGCTGCTGGATGTGGCGCTGGTACAGACCCTGGGCATTTCTTCGTTTCTCTTTACGCTGGCCGGCTATTTTAGCGGCCGCTACGGCGAGGGCGCAGACATGGATTCCTGGATTCCTCCCCTGATTACCGTTTTTATCTCCACGCTGGTCGTACAGCTTCTCAACGCCGTCATGATGTATCTGCTGGGGGTGGAAGCATCGGTGAGTTTTGTCCTGATCCGCATCTTGCTGCCGACCGCGATTCTCAACGGACTGCTGACGCCGCCACTTTTCGTCGCGGCCCGCTGGTGGCTGGGAGGTGAGCGGATGCATGCCTTTTTTGCTGAGTAACGGTTCCCGGAAAAATAACGAGCGCAAAGCTCCTTCGCTGGCACTCAGAGTGGGCGTCCTTGGCGCCGTGGCTGTGCTGCTGTTCGCCGTTCTCATCTTCCGTATCTGGTTTCTGCAGATCCTATCAGGCGAGGAATACGTGGCCATGGCGGAGAATAACCGCATCCGTTACATCCCCGAGGAAGCTCCCCGCGGAATAGTTTACGACCGTAACCGCCAGCCGCTGGTGGAGAACCGCGCCGGGCTGGCCGTCACCGTCTTTCCGCCGGCTCTCGAGAATCCCCAGAAGGAGCTGGAGGAACTGGGCGCGGCCCTCGGGATGCCGGTTGAGGACATATACAAGCAGCTGGAACTGCACAAAAATGATACCTACCGATCCGTGGTGGTCAAAAAGGACATATCACCCGAGACGAAGAGCTTCATCATCGAGCGGATCCCTCTTTATTTTCCAGGTGTGGACATCAAGAAGCTCCCTCTCAGGGATTATCCCAACGGCACACAGGCCGTGCATTTGCTGGGCCATGTCGGGCAGATCGACGAGCAGGATCTGGATGATCCTAATTTCGAGGGGCAAAAGGCCGGCGATGACGTTGGCAAGGACGGGGTCGAGTATCAGTTTGACCGGTATCTGAGAGGCGCCGACGGCGGCCGCGAAGTCGAAGTCGACGCCAGTGGCAGGCCCAAACGCGAGCTGCGCAGCATCACCGCGCAGTCCGGTAACAACGTGATACTTTCGCTTGACATGCGCATTCAGAAAGAGGCTGAGGAAATCCTGGCCTCCGGAATTGACCTGGCCCATTCCCAGAATTTTTCCGCAGCCAACGGCGGCGCGGCGGTGGTCATGAATCCCAAGACGGGTGAGGTCTACGCCATGGCGAGCTATCCGTCCTATGATCCGAAGGTGTGGGTAGGCGGCATAAGCAGCGAGGAATATCAGTCGCTCACCAGTGAATGGGCCAACGACCCCCTGCTCAACCGGGTCACGTCCGCTCAATACCCGCCGGCTTCCACCTTCAAGGTAGTGACAGCCATTGCCGGGCTGGAGGAGGGGATGATAAATCCGCTCACCAATTTTGTCTGCACCGGCGTGTGGGATGTGCTTTCCCAGCCCTTCAAATGCTGGGGTGTCCACGGGCGGGAGGATTTGCACTCAGCCATCGTCGACTCGTGCGACACGTACTTTTACAATGTGGGATACCGTTTCTATCAGGCAGACAACCTGGGCATCCAGCGGTGGGCCCGGGAAATGGGAATGGGAAGGCAGACCGGTATCGACTTGCCTGGAGAGGCTACGGGAAGGGTGCCCGACCCCGAATGGAAAGAGCTTGCCGGGGAGACCGAAGTCGATCAGATGTGGCTTCCCGGTGACAGTGTCAATCTCTCAATCGGCCAGGGTGACATGCTGGCCACGCCCCTGCAGTTAGCAAACGCCTATTCGATAATCGCCAATGACGGACTATGGGTCAAACCCCATGTCGGCTTATGGGTGGAGGACAAATACACCAGCGGGATGCTGGCCGATCTCCAGCCTGATGAGAAAGTTCAGCTGCCGATATCAATGGAGCATCTGAAACCGATTCAGGAGGGCCTCGTCGACGCCGCCCGGCCGGGAGCCGCCACTGTGGGTGATGCGTTCGCGGGCTTTCCGATGCCCGTGGCCGGCAAAACAGGCACTGCGGAAGTCGCAGGCAAGACAGATTACGCCTGGTTCGCGGCATACGCGCCCGTGGAGGACCCCCAGGTGGTCGTGGTCGTCCTGATCGAGCAGGGCGGCGGCGGCGGCAAGGTGGCCGCCCCAACGGTCAGAAGGATACTGGAGGCCTTCTTTGCGGCTCCCCCGGGGCCAGCCGTGGCGCCGGGCGGATGAGCAAAAGTTGGCCCATTTTCGGCAACTGAATCAGCACATGCAAACCCAATGGAAATAAGATATTACTTCAGACACTTCGATTACGCGCTGCTGCTCGGCGTGCTGGGACTGATCATTTACGGCTGCCTGATCATCTACAGCGCCACTCATGCGGATCCTGACCTTCCCAGCCCGTTTTATTACGTGAAGACGCAGATAATCGCGGCTGTCCTCGGCGCCGCAATCCTGGCGGCGGCGGCATTGATCGATTACCGTGGCCTTCGCAACTACCGAATCCACATGTACGCCGTGGTCATGGTATTGATTCTTCTGGTTTCCATTCTGGGCTCGGAAGCAAAGGGCGGTCAGCGATGGCTTTCGCTGGGCTTCTTCAACCTGCAGCCATCGGAGCTGGCCAAGGTGGGCATGATTCTGGTCCTTAGCGCCCTTCTTTCCGAACGCACCCGGGAGCCGGAATCGCACACGACCCTGAAATCGCTGGCGTACGCGGCTGTACCCGTCTTCTTTGTCTTCCTGCAGCCCGATATCGGCACGGCGCTGGTGTTTGCCGCGGTAACCATGGCCATTTTATTCATTTACGGAACCCGGCTTCTTCACTTTGCTGTCATCGGTGCAACATTGGCGGCGGGACTCGTCATTGTTTTGAAAATCCTGCCGATGGCCGGCCTGCGGTTGCTTAAGGCTTACCAGCTAGACCGGCTGCTGGTCTTCATGCAGCCTGACACGGATCCTGGCGGGGCCGGTTACCACTTGCTGCAGTCGAAGATCGCCATCGGGTCCGGCATGATGACCGGGAAAGGATTGTATCAGGGAACACAGACCCAGCTGAATTTCCTGCCGGAGCACCACACCGATTTCATATTCTCTGTATTGGGTGAGGAACTCGGTTTCATCGGCATCGCGGTGCTCCTCTCCCTGTACATGCTGGTGATCTGGCGCTCCCTGCGCATATGCATCCTCTCTGACAATCTGTTCGGCAGCCTCGTGGCCGGAGGCGTGCTCAGCATGTTGCTGTTTCAGGTTTTTGTTAACATTGGCATGACGATCGGCATCATGCCGGTCACCGGCATTCCTTTGCCCTTTTTCAGTTACGGAGGGAGCGCGATGGTCGCCAACCTGCTGGCCGTCGGTTTGCTGGAGAGCATCCATATACGTAGTAAATTGATATCGGACAGGAGGTACAGGCGTGCCCAAATTACCGGTTAGCCCCATGAAGGTCGCTTCGCTGGTGGGCGAAGTCAGGGAACTGGCTCACGGTCCTTCACGTCTGTTGGTGACGGGGGCCGATGCCGAAGCCGTCGAGAAAACCCGAAAGGCCCTGTCTGTCGAGTCGTGGGAAGATGCGGGACCCGCCCATGCTCCTGTTAAGAGCATTGTGCCGGACGGCGATGCCGGTTTACCACGCGAAGCCTTTTCCAAGAAAGTGGCGGCGGTTGTGGTCGTGGCGTCTGCCGAGGAGCTGACAGGCGACGAATTCAAAGGCTGGTTTGCCGACCTGTCCCGGGCGGATAAGCCGGTAGTGGTCGTACTGAAAAACCCCCCCGGCATCGAGGTTTCATTTCCCGGGGTAGGTCCCGGCCGGGTGGTGGGCATGTCCATGGATGGCACACCGCCGGCCGACCTGCTGGCGAAAGCCGTGGTGGACGCGGCGGGAGACCAGGCCGCAGCGCTTGCTGCCAGATTGCCGGTTCTCAGGGAAGAGGCATGCCGCCAGATCGTCAGGAGGACAGCCCGGCAAAATGCGGTCATAGGTTGCCTGTTCATTATTCCCGGAGCCGATATGCCGGTAATGACAATCAACGAGGCCCGGATGGTGCTTCGTCTGGCGGCCGCTCACGGAGAGGATGTTGGCGCGGAACGAACTCTGGAGCTGCTGGGGGTCGTGGGGGCCGGTTTCGGCCTCCGGGCTATTGCTCGCCAGGCTCTGGTTCTGCTGCCGGGACCGGGGTGGATCATCAAGGGATCGGTGGCTTATGGCGGTACCAGGGCCATCGGCCGCACCGCCAGGATTTATTTTGACAGTCCCCGGAGGCTTACTCCCTCGCGGCTGGCGCCTCTAGTTGAGAAACTGAAGCGGCTGCGCCGCCGATAGGAAGAACTTATCGAGGAACCAGGTACGAGGCACGATTCAAAAAAGATCGAATCACTGCTCGAGAGAGTGGAGAAGCCCGCGCGCTACATTGGCGGCGAAGTCGGCAGCGTAAGCAAAGCAGAATACACATGCCGGCTGGTTCTGAGCTACCCTGACGTCTATGAGATCGGCACGGCCAATCAGGCGGTGCAACTGCTTTATTCCCTGGTCAACAACAGCTCGGGATGCTGGGCTGAGCGCGCCTATTGTCCATGGCCGGATTTGGCGGAACTCATGCGCCGTGAGGACGTTCCCCTTTTCTCCCTGGAAAGCTGGAGACCGGTTCGCGATGCCGACCTCTGGGGCATTACTTTGCAGCATGAGCTCAATTACACCAATATTCTGGAGATGATGGATCTGGCCGGCGTGCCGGTTCATTGGCGGGACCGCGGCGATCGCGACCCGCTCGTGTTCGCGGGCGGCCCCTGCGCCAGCAACCCCCATCCGGTGGCGGCCTTCTTCGATTTCTTCATTATCGGTGACGGCGAGCGGGTCATATCAGAAGTGCTGTCGCTATGCGAAGAGACCAAAGGCCAGAAACGGCTTCTTCGCCTGGAGAGATTCGCGGCGCTTGACGGCGTTTATGTGCCCGCATTTCCGGCTCCGGTCGCCAGGGCTGTCATCACGGACCTCGAATACGGAAACATCCCATTCAGTCCCATTATTCCTTCCATGCATTCTGTGCACGACCGGGCTACGGTGGAGATAAAGCGCGGCTGTACCCGAGGCTGCCGCTTCTGCATGGCGGGTATATGGTACCGGCCGGTCCGGGAGAGGGGGACTGGTGATGTCTGCAGTGGCATAACAGAAATGATCGTCCGGACCGGATACGAAGAGGCATCGCTTAGCTCGCTGTCAGCGACCGACCACAGCGGCATCCAGGAAATTCTGCGGGAACTGGCGGAGAAGCAGCCTTCCCTTACTGTTTCGCTCCCTTCCTTGCGGGTTGATCCGGAATCAATCCGGTTGCTCAGATTGACGCGCTCACGGGGTGGTTCCATCACCCTCGCTCCCGAGGCGGGCAGCCAGAGGCTTCGCGATGTCATCAACAAGCAGGTATCGGATGAGGACATAAAAAAGGCTCTGAATGAAGCTTTCTCGGGCGGCGCGACGACCGTGAAGCTGTATTTCATGATCGGGCTGCCAACCGAAACCGAAGCCGATCTTCAGGGTATCGTCGATATCGCCGCCATGGCCCGTTCCATTGGCAGAAAAGCGACACGCAATCCGGGGCGGGTTCAGATAAACGTGAGCGTGGCTTCGTTCATCCCCAAGCCGCACACGCCGTTTCAATGGGAGGGGATGAATACGCGGGCGCAACTGGCGCAGAAACAAGAGTTTCTCAAAAAGAACATGCCCCGCAAGCAGATCAAGCTGTCGATGCACGATATCGAGCCCAGCCTTGTGGAAGGGGCGATGGCCCGGGGGACGGCAGAAACTTCCCTGGCCATCGAAACCGCGTGGCGGGCTGGCGCCCGTTTCGATGACTGGACCGAGCATTTCGATTTCTCCGCCTGGGAAAAGGGCTTCGCCGCCGTCGGCACCACGGTGGAACAGCAGGCCGCTCGCGGTTTCCCGGTGGATGAACCGCTGCCATGGGACAGCATCGACTCCAGGATATCCAGAGAGTTTCTGCTCGAGGAGAAAGAAAAGGCGTATCGGGCACAGATTACGCCTGACTGCCGCTGGGCCGAATGCGCCATCTGCGGTGTTTGCGATGGAGAGATCGACATGCGTGTCGGTTCCTGATAGCCGCGTCTTGGAGCGCAGATGCGGCGACACAGGGAAAATGCCTGAGCTTGATCGACAACGGATCAGAGGACCGGGCCGGCTCCTCAAATCCCAGAAAGGTCATATATGAAATTCAATTACCAGATGCGGTTCTCCAAGACAGGACGGGCCAGGTTCATTGCCCATCTGGATACCGTGAGCCTTCTGGTGCGCGCCATAAGGCGGGCCGGTTATGACCTGGCTTTTACCGAAGGGATGAGGCCAAAGCCCATTCTCAGCCTGGCGATGCCTCTCGGCGTCGGTGTGGAAGGCGAGGACGAGATCTGCGAGTTCTCCCTGCGCCAGCGGGCGCCGTTGACGGACCTGGCCAGAAAGATCAGCAAGCAGCTTCCGGAGGGTATCGGGTTCAAATCCGTGGGCCCGGTTTATGGACGCAGCAAGGCGGCCTCCCGTGTCGAATCAGTAAGTTACCGGATTGAGCTGGAAAATCCGCCTGGGGATTATACAAGGGCCATGCACGAGTACAATGCCATCCGTGATCCGCTGGTCATTCTCCGGAGGCGCCCAAAGGGAGACAAGGAAATAGATATCAGGAAGTATGTTCCTCATGTTGATCTGGATGACCGGGGTCGCGGAATAGTTTTTGACATGCGGGTCACAGCCGGCGGGACCGGACGCCCGGAAGAGATCATTGAGGCGCTCAGGATCCTGGGCAGCAAGGAACTCGAGGTATCCAGAACAGTACGGACCGGCATCGTTTTAGGCGAGGAACAGCGGCCTGCGCCTGCCTGGCGGGGCGGGCTGGCCCAGCGTCGCGGCGCCGAGTAAAACCGGCGCCTTTACGGGCGCAGGGCGCCCACGAGCCCCGACGGCGCCGGGCCCCTTGCCGGGAGGCCGGCCCGCCCCGGCAATGGTTCGTTTTAGGTTTCGGGATAACCCGTCCGGAACAAAATAAGGATATAATTAACGAAGGGACTGTCGCAGAAGAGGCCGATTCCGATTCCCCCAGGTACTTTCCCGGATGATCGGGCATTAGCAAGGCGCGGTCGCCGGTCACCAGGAATTAATTTTTTACAATTTTGGGCTTTTCGGCTTTTCCCGGAGAGCCGGAGCTTTCAAGGCCAGGTTTAAAGGATGAACCGGCCCGAAATTTTGATCGAAAGGCAGTTGATTACTGATGGCTACCCGCGCCAAGCAGATTCTGGTGAGCGCGGAGCCCAATGAGCTCAAGGTAGCGGTGCTTGAGCAGGGAAGGCTCTGCGAGATTTATGTGGAACGCAAGGGGCGCCGGCCTCTCGCGGGCAATATTTACAAGGGCAAAGTGGAAAACGTCCTCCCCGGGATGGAAGCCGCCTTCGTGGACATAGGGCTGGAAAAGAACGGCTTCCTCTATGTGGAGGAGGTCATGGTCCACGAAGACCCGGACAAACGGCCAAAGAAAATCACCCAGATGCTCCGGTCCGGCCAGGAGATTTTGGTGCAGATCGTCAAGGATCCTATGGGCACCAAGGGCGCCCGCCTGACTACCCAGCTTTCCATTCCGGGCCGCTTCCTGGTCTATGTTCCCGAAGGCGACGGAGTGGGTGTCTCGCGGCGGCTGGAGGAGGAAGAGCGCCAGCGATTAAGGCAACTCTGCCGCGAACTAAAGGTACAGGGAGCCGGGCTGATCGTCCGCACCGCCGCTGAGGGAGCCACCAAGAAAGAATTGATGGCCGATCTAAAATTTCTGGAGAAGATGTGGCAGACAGTCAAAGGGCGCGACAAGAACGCGTCGTCGCCGTCCCTGCTTTATTCAGAGGCCGAGGTATCGCTCAAGGTCGTGCGTGATATCTTCAACGACACTTTCGAGCGCGTTCTGGTCGACACCCAGCGGGAATATGACAAGATCCGCTCATTTATCAAGAAGACCACGCCCCAGCTGGCCGAGCGGGTGGAGCTGTACCAGGGCAGCAAGCCCCTCCTCGAGACCTACGGCGTAGATGAAGAGATCAAGAAAGCCCTGCACAGGCGGGTCGACCTGCCCAGCGGAGGCTATCTCATCATCGAGCACACAGAAGCTCTGACCATTATCGACGTCAACACGGGCCGGTACGTTGGCCGCACCCGCCTTGAAGACACCATCGTCAAGACCAACATCGAGGCCTGCAAGGAGGTCGTCCGGCAGCTGCGGCTCAGGGACATCGGCGGCATCATCATCATCGACTTCATCGATATGGCGCGTCCTCGCAACCGCCAGCTGGTGCTGGACACCCTGGGCGAGGAGCTGGAAACCGACCGCACCAAAACATACATCGTCGAGCTATCTCCGCTGGGACTGGTGGAGATGACCCGGCAGAATGTCACCGAGGGTTTGAGAGGCATCCTTACCAAGACCTGCCCCACCTGCGAAGGCGAAGGGGTGATCATCTCCGAGGAGACCATGGCTCTGGAGATCGAGCGCCGGCTGCGCAGGCTGGCGTCCACAACGCCTAGCGAGGCATTCCTGGTGGAGGTGCATCCCAAAGTGGCGGCCATGCTCATCGGCCAGGGTGGCACCAAGCTGCGGGAGATCGAGGAAGAGACCGGCAAGTATTTCAGTTTTGAGGGCTTGGACACCATCCCCATTGACACCTTCGAAATCAGTGCCGAAGGCAGCCGCGAGGCCATCCAGCGGGCCTCGCTGCCCGTTGCCGAAGGTGACGAGGTGCGCCTCAGGATCGAAGAGGCCCATATGTACAATCCCGCAGACGCAATCTCCAAGATCGACGGATACGTGGTCAGCATCGCCGGGGGCGGCAAGATGGTAGGCGAGGACCACCGGGTGCGCATCGACAGCGTCACCCGCACTTGCGCCTATGGCTCAGTGATCGACGATGAGCCGGTCAGCATCGACACGGAACTAAAGGACGAAGACAAGAAAGAGGACGTGGAAGTTCCCAAGCGGGAGGACTGGAAGCGCGGCAGCGGCAATCATTAGGAACTCTGGCCTGGACCGGGGAGGTTTGCTATAATCCCGAAGGCTGGCAGGGGCTTTATGCAAAGGAATATACATGTACGCGGTAATCGAGCTGGGTGGAAAACAGTACAAGGTCCAGGAGGGCGAGCAGGTACTCGTCGACCGCCTGGATGTGGCAGAGGGCAAATCTCTCACAGTGACGCCGATGCTGCTTGGCGGCAAGACGTCGGCGATAAGCGCCTCGGAGCTAAAGGGCGCAAAGGTGAAGGCCAAGGTGGAAGAGCACATCCTGGGCCAGAAGGTCAAGGTATTCACATACAAGCCCAAGCGGGGTTACAAGAAGATGAAAGGCCACCGCAGCCGTTTGTCCCGGATTTCGATTCAGTCCATAACCACCGCAAAGAAGAAAACAGCCAAAGCGGAAAAAGAGAAAAAGGCCCCGGCTAAGAAGAAGGAGTAAAGCCTTTGTAATCCCGGGAGCGACGCGGGATCTGTTTAAGGCTTCAGAAAAAAGGAAGAACGGCAATGGCACATAAAAAGGGATCAGGAACAAGCAGGAACGGCCGCGATTCACGGGCGCAGCGCCTGGGTTGCAAGAGTTTTGGCGGGCAGCTGGTGTCCGCCGGTTCGATTCTGGCCAGGCAGCGCGGCACCCGGTTCAAGCCTGGCCCGGGGGCCGGAATCGGCAAAGATGACACCATATTCGCCAAGGTCACCGGCAGGGTAGTCTATTCCAGCGGCGCCGCCCGGACCATCAGCGTTGTGCCGGAGAAGCCAGGCGATTGACGGCCCGTCCAAAATTCAGTGAACAGGCAGGCCGCCTCCGGGCGGCTTTCTTCTTGGAGCCCGCCGCCCGGAGGTCCGGACAGGTTTATATGTCATAAAATGGTTTTGACGCCATGTTCCCATGTTCTATGATCGCGCCACATTAGAGATAAGCGGCGGCAAGGGAGGCTCCGGAAGCGTCAGTTTCCGGCGGGAGAAATACGTCCCCAAAGGCGGACCCGACGGCGGCGACGGGGGCGACGGCGGCGACGTTGTCTTCGTGGCTTCCAGCCGTCTGCGAGATCTTGCTTTTTTCCAGCGTCAGCGCCATTTCAGAGCCGGGAATGGCCGCCAGGGGCAGGGAGCAAAAAAACACGGCCGCAGGGGGGATGACGCGACCATCGAGGTGCCGTGCGGCACCCGGATCCTGAGCGAGGACGGAGAGCTGCTGGCAGACCTGACCGCCGGCGGACAGAAATTCGTGGCGGCGCAGGGAGGCCAGGGCGGCAGGGGAAACGCAAGATTCGCTTCGTCCACGAGGCGGACACCCAGGTTTGCCGAACTGGGGCTTGTGGGGGAGGGAATGACCGTGAGCCTCGAGCTCAAGCTGCTGGCGGACGCCGGCCTGCTTGGCTTTCCCAACTCCGGCAAGTCTTCACTGCTGAGGCGTATCTCCCACGCCAAGCCCAAGGTCGCGGATTATCCTTTTACGACGCTGTCCCCCATGCTGGGGACCGTCGAGGCCCCCGGTCTGGAGGGACAGTTCACCGTTGCCGACATCCCCGGGCTGCTGGAGGGCGCCAGCAGGGGGGTGGGCCTGGGCGATGAGTTCCTGGCTCACCTGGAACGCACCCGGCTGCTCATCCACCTCATCGACATCACCGGCTACTACGGCCAGGAGCCGGAAGATAACTTCGTCACCATCAACGGGGAGCTCACAGATTATGGAGGCGGGCTCAGGGAGAAGTGGCAGCTGGTCACTCTCAACAAGATCGACCTGTCCGGCGCGGAGGAAGTCAAGCGGGTGCGGCAGGGCCTGGCCGGGAGGATCTTTGAGATGTGCCGCGCCGGGGACCCCGCTTTCTCCTGGCTGATAGAGGAGGCCGATGGCGTTATCGAAGCTGTTGACGCGGGACACGCGGTTGTGCCGGTTTCGGCTGCGACGGGGAAGGGCATCGATGTCCTTGTCCTCCGTGCCTACGAACTGCTGCAGAAAGCCTGGAAGAAAAAACCTGCTCCGGCGGCCGAACTGGAGGGTCATATCACCTATCGGCCCGCCGCTGATGATTTCTGGGAGGTAACCGTCGAGGCCGGCGCCTATCGGGTCCGGGGACCCGCCGTGGAAAAGTTGGTGGCCCGCACGGATTTCAGCAACGAGGAGGCAGTCGGGTATCTGCAGGAGCGGCTGGAGCAGCTGGGCGTAAGCGAAGCCCTCAGAAAAGCCGGCGCCATCCCGGGACAGGATGTCAGCATCGGCGAGATGGAGTTCGAGCTATGGTAAGAAGCAGGCGTCGGCTGCCGGCCGTTGTTAAGTGTCGTGGCTGCACCCGCTGTTTAAACCGCCGTCTTGGAAAGCGTAAGCATTTCATTTATAAATGAGAACCAGTTGCAAGGGCCGGGCCTTCGCTTTTCGGAGATAACGCTCGGCCGGGAAACGGGAATGAGGAACGTATTTGGATAATTTCGCCGACAGGCTAACCGCCGCCATGCTCGGTAAGCGGTCCCAGCTCTGCGTGGGACTGGATCCCCGCGTCTCCGGCATGCCGGCGACGCTTGTGAAAAAGCACCGGGCCGGAGTTCAGGAGGGAGGCGGCAGCGGGCGGCAGGCGGTGGCCGCCTGCTTCGAGGAGTTCTGCTATGAAATAATCGAGGCTGTGTCCCCCCATGCTGCGGCCGTCAAGATCCAGCTGGCCTGTTTCGAGCCATACGGCCCGCCTGGCATGCGGGCTTTCCAGCATGTCTGCGATCTGGCGTCAGAAGCCGGGCTCATTGTCATCGCGGATGCCAAACGGGGAGACATCGCCATCTCCGCCCAGGCATACTCCGCCGCCTACCTGGGGCGGGCCGAAGGCCTGAATGGGCCCGTCAGGCCCTTGCGGGTCGACGCCATGACTGTCAATCCCCTGTTTGGCACCGACGGGGTCGCGCCCTTCCTGGAGGACTGCCGGCGTTTCGGCAAAGGGATTTTCGTCCTTGTCAAGACATCCAATCCCGGATCGGTGGAATTTCAGGATCTTCATGTCCAGGGCGACGGCCTGTTTTACGAACAGGTCGCGGCTCGGGTGGACAGCTGGGGAGAAGGGCTCGCCGGAGAGTCCGGGTACAGCAGCGTGGGAGCCGTCATCGGCGCCACGCAGCCGGACATATTGGCCAGCCTGAGGGAGACCTTGCCCCGCGCTGTTTTCCTGGTTCCGGGAGCGGGCGCTCAGGGAGCAGGAGCCGCTGAGGCGGCCGCGGCATTCGATAAAAAAGGACTGGGGGCGCTCATCACGGCTTCTCGTAGTATAATTTACGCCGGAGGCGGTGGTAAATTTGCTGCCCGGGCGGCTGAGGCCGCGCGGCGGATGCAGCAGGAGCTCTGGTCTTCAACCCATTAGGCCGTTTCGGCATGAAGGCCACAAGTGACTCCCGGATTATGGTCTGGTAAATGTATTCACATCTTGAAGCCAAAGTCTTAAGAGCGATGGCGGTGTTAGCCCTGGCGGTCTCGGTTGTCGTGCTGGCATCCATCTCGTTTGATTCAGGGGTTATCGGTGGCTCCGGAGGCATCCCGTCCGGCGCCGGGGCTGCTGCGGAAACCAGGGAAGGCGGCGACCTCCCGGACGCTGCCGGCGAAGAGGCGCCGGCTGCCGAGCCGGCGGCTGGAGATCCCGGAGCCCCGGAGCCTCCGCGCGATGAGGACTCCTCCGGGAGAGAGCCGGAAGTCGAGAAGACCTACGTCATACAGGATGGGGACAGCTTCTACTCCATTTCCAGCAAATTCGACACGACCATAGCCGAGATTCAGCAGCTCAATCCAAATCTGGATCCGTCCAATCTCACTCCCGGCACCAGAATAATCGTTCCCTGAAAATGAAAAGACTGCTTCCATTCGCATTTGCCATGCTGGTCCTGTCACTCTTGCCGGCGGCGGGCTCGATGGCTCAGGACGCAGGCATGTCGGCTCCATCCACCGCGTTTGAAGCTCCGGCTGCGCCCGCGCCTCCGGCCATAAAAGCCAGGGCGGCGGTGATGATCGACGCCAGCGACGGACAGGTCCTTTTCAGCCTGAACCCGGACGAGCGTCTGGCGATGGCCAGCACCACCAAAATGATGACGGCGCTGCTGATTGTGGAGAATCACAGGGATGAAATGGACAGGATTCTGACCTGCAGCACCAGGGCGGCAGAAGTGGGGGAGTCATCGATCTGGCTAACGGAAGGCGAAAAGCTGACACTAAGGGAAATGCTGACCGGGCTCCTGGTGCAAAGCGGCAATGACGCAGCCATTACCCTGGCCGAGTTTCATGCGGGCTCTGTCGAGGCTTTTGCGGAGAGGATGAACGAACGAGCCGTCGAGCTGGGTATGGAAAATACTCGTTTTGCGAACCCGCACGGGCTGGATGAGGAAGGACACTACAGTTCCGCTACCGACCTAGTGAAGCTGGGCCGCGAGGTCATGAAGCACCCGGAGATCCGGGAGATAGTCAAGATGGAAGATGTGCTTATCCCGTGGGCGGGCCATCCTCACGGCCGCACTCTGGTAAACCACAACCATCTTCTGGGCCTTGATCCATCAATAAATGGCATCAAGACCGGGTTTACCGACGCGGCCGGGCAGTGTATCGTCATCTCGGCCAGCGAAGGCGGCACGGATCTGATTGTCGCGTATCTGGGGGGACCCAACATCAGCCAGCGCGACGAGGATGTCCTGAACCTGATCAGGTTCGGGTTTGACAGCTACCGGGAAATGACCGTTATCAATGACGGCGTGGAGTACGCTTCAGTAGATTTGCCTTATTATTCCGGCCGGAAACTGGCCCTGGTGTCTGACGGTAGTCTGACCAGAAAACTATTCCTGGGTAACAAGGTGGAGCGCCGCCTCATATTGCCGGACAAAATGCAGCTGCCCATTCACAAGGGAGACAAGATCGGATTGGTGGAGGCCTACGAGGGCAACAGGTATCTGGGAAGCACGTGGCTGGTGGCCATGGAAGAGGTGGCGGCGCCCAGCCTGAAGGAGCAGGTCAGCTATTATGTCGCCACGATCTTTACTTTTCTGTTTTCAGTGCTTGGGTCTGGCTGAACGTGTACCATCCGAAACATGATCATGTAATCGGCCATGCGGGGGAATCTGGATGATTGTCACTGTTACTCTTAACGCTGCGCTGGACCGGACCCTTACCGTTCCCAACTTCCAGGCAGGCTTCCGGCACCGCACCAGTGAAAGCCTGGCTCTGCCGGGCGGCAAGGGCGTAAATATCGCCCGGGCGCTAAAGACCCTGGGACAGCCGGTAATTGCCACCGGCCTGGCGGGTGGCAAGACCGGCCTCAGGATCGTCGAGGATCTCACCGCCGAGGGCATTCTCAACGATTTCGTGCGCATCCGCGGCGAATCGCGGACCTCGACAGCCATCATCGATCCTACCAGCAACACGCAGACAGAGGTAAACGAGTATGGTCCGGCGGTAACATCGCGGGAATTGCACGCCTTTATGGAAAAGTTTGCCTACATTGCCAAGGGCGCCGATGTGGTTATCCTGGCGGGTTCGCTGCCCCGGAAGGTCAAGGACGGACTGTACAAGGAAATTGTCGGTTCGCTGAACTCAACCGACGCCCTGACCGTCCTGGATACTGCCGGTGACCCTCTGCGGATGGCTATCAAGGCCGGACCCGGTATCGTTTCACCGAACGTATTTGAGGCCGAAGCGCTGATCGGCCACGAATTCGCTGACGACGAGGATTTTTTCCAGGCCGCCAGGCAGCTGGGCAAGATGGGCGCGAAGTCGGGGATTATCACGAGTCCCAGCGGCTGCTACGCGTTTATCCCTGATTCCGATGGCAAGAGCAAGGTATACAAAGTACAGATACCACCGCTGGAGCCGATAAGCACCGTGGGCTCAGGGGATGCCTTTTTGGCCGGATACGTCTCCGCCAGGCTTTCCGGGAAGCCCTCCCCTGACTGCCTGCGCCATGCCGTTGCCTGCGGAGCCGCGAACACGCAAAAATATGGAGCGGGCGTCTTCGACCCTCACGACGTCAAGCGCCTATACTCCAAAACCAAGATAGAGATCAGGGAAATATGACCCGGTCAACAAAAAAGGAAGCTGACCAGGCTTCCTTTTTTGAGAGGATGAAGGGCTTGCGTCGTGTGAATCGCGAGTGTCCGCTGCAACAAACGGAAGGGATGGTTTCCAGCCTGAGATTTGACAGCCAAGACCGGAACTGGTCGTTCCCGCCACTTTCCAATTCACATATCTCATATCGGCCTGGACTGATAAATATTTAGCCAAATCCTGTTTATCCCACTAACATGACTCCTTATATCATCATTGTCCGGCAGGGGAGGAGAAAATATACTTAATTTGCCGGCGGCTGCCAAGAAACCGTCGGCCGGGCCTTCGAGTCCGATGGTTTCCCGTTTCATGTTCCCTTTTCGGGATGACGTAAGGAGCAGGCTTGCCAAAAGTCGTCTTTGTTTCTTTTCGCCTTGGGGCGAGCGATGGCGTATCGGTCGAAGCCGAGAAATGGAGCAGGGTATTCAGGGAGTTGGGATACCGGACGTGCAGGGTGGCGGGCTACATTCCCGAACCAGGCAATTCAGATCGAGTCATTCCGGAAATGAACCACCGCGATCCCCTGATCGATCCTTTCACGGCAACGGCGTTTAGCCGAGACCCAAACCGTCACGATCTGCAGAGAGAGCTGGCGTTGCTGACCACCTCGCTGGAAAGGGAACTTCTGGCGGTTCTGGCAGAGATCGATGCGGACATCATGGTGGCGGAAAACGTTTTTTCCTTACCCGTGAATATTCCTCTGACGATGGTGTTAGGCCGGTTTCTGTCGGAGGAGCGCCTGCCCTGCATCGCCGTGCATCATGATTTTTACTGGGAGCATGCGAGATTCCAGCATTGCGCGATGGGGGAACTGCTGGCCAGTCATTTTCCGCCGGCGCTGCCGCAGATGAGGCACGTTACCATAAATATTCAGGCGCGAAAAGAACTTAGCAGGCGGACCGGAATAACCGCGACCTGCGTACGCAACTGTTTTGATTTCGAGTCTCCCAGACAGAATGATGAGTTCAACGCCGGCCTGCGCCGGGACCTCGGGATAGATAACAGCGATTTACTCTTTTTGCAGCCTACCAGGGCGATCCCCCGGAAAGGAATCGACCGTGCGATCAGATTTGCGGCAGAGTTCCAGGAAATCAGTGGATGGAGTTCGAAACTTTTCCTGCCTGGAGCTGTCGAGGACGGATACGAGACGGAGCTCGCCAGGTTATGCCGGGAATCCAGGATAGAAGTGATTCACAAACCTGGCTGGCTGGGGTCAAGACGCGACGACCCGAAGGCGGGGTCACGATACGATGTGCCGGATGCTTACGCTTGCTGCGACATGGTTACGTTTCCCAGTCTCTGGGAGGGTTTTGGGAATCCGGTGCTGGAATCGGTGGTTCATCGCAAGCCGTTGCTCGTCGGTGAATACCCGGTTCTGGATGAGCTGCGGGCTTTCGGATTTCAGTTCCTGCCGCTTGATGAAGGGGCGGTCAGTCGCGCCGTTAAGCTGATGGATTCTCCGGTATTGCTCAAAGAGATGGCTGATCGTAATTTTGCGATCGGCAAGAGGCATTTTTCTCTTGCAAGCCTGAAAGATGAGCTTGGCGCGCTTGTTGCTTCCCTTGTCTTCCAATAGGAGATGTTACGGCCTTCCTCGATTCTCAATCCTGAGGAAAGTGTTGCCGGCCCGCCGGCCGCCGGATAGTGGGATTTAGCGTTTGATGTTGATGGCCGCTGCCAGCCCGATGGCAACTATGAGGCCGGCGTAGCCATGATAGCCTGAGAACCAGAGAAAAATCGCTGTTATCATGCAGATCGCTGTGACGATGATATAGGCTATTCTTGGCAAAATCACTGCTCCCGGAGGGTTGTCAGCCACTGCTGTCCGCATATTATTATACTTGAAGCCGGCTGTTAACAGCTCCGTCTGCAAGCGTTTTATGCGAATGGATACGGCAAATATGATCTGGTTATGATTATGAACTCTGTTGCTCCTCAAAAAAAACGCCCCACCATCATCGCCCTGGATGCCATGGGCGGAGATTATGCCCCTGACGAGATCGTCATGGGCGCCGCCGCCGTGGCCGGGCCTTCCTTGCGGATCCTGCTGGCTGGCCGGGCAGCCGAGATCGAGAGGCACCTGACCCAGGTGCCTGAGCCCCGGCGCGGCCATATCCGGATTGTCGACGCGCCCGAAGTCATCGGGTTTGATGAAGAGCCCGCCAAGGCGGTGCGCTCGAAGGAGAATTCCTCTCTGGTGGCCGCCTGCTCTGAAGTTGCCGCCGGCAGGGCCGACGCGGTGGTCTCCGCCGGCAACACCGGCGCGGCCATGGCCGCCGCCATGTTGAAATTGAGACGGATCAGGGGGCTCAAGAGGCCAGGTCTTTGCGCTGTGATACCCACCCCCGGCAGGCCGACCCTCTTTATCGACGTGGGAGCCAATTCCCAGGTAAGACCGGTTCACCTCCTGGAATTCGCGAATATGGCCAGCATTTTCGCGGAGGACGTGCTTGATGTAGGGAACCCGTCCGTGGGCCTGGTGTCAATCGGCGAAGAGCCAATCAAGGGTGATGAGCTGGTGCTCGAGGCTCACAGGCTGATGGCGGAGAGCCCCGGTCTCAACTTCTATGGCAATGTAGAGGGACGCGACATCGTCCGCAACGTGGTAGATGTTGTGGTCACCGATGGCTTTACCGGAAATGTCTGTCTGAAACTGATGGAGAGTACTTCTTCGCTGATCGTCGAGGAGGTCAAAAAGGCGGCGGGACGGAGCCTGATGGCGAGAGTCGGCGGCCTGCTGCTCAAAAAGGAGCTTGCCGCTTTCAAGAAAAGCATTGATCCCGAGGAATTCGGAGGCGCCTACCTGCTGGGGGTGCGCGGGCTGGTGGTAATCTGCCACGGTAATTCCAGCCGCAGGGCCATAGCCAGCGCTCTCAGGTACGCCGGCCGTGCCGCCGAACAGAATCTTACCAGCAAACTCGAGCAGAGGCTGGCGGCCATCGGGCCGGCCCATGGCGCTCAAGAGGCCTGACCGGCTTAAAGAGGTGCTTCAGGCATGACTGGAAGCCGGTGCGGCATTTCGAGTCATGT
>JACUUL010000019.1 GCA_014859345.1 Thermoleophilia bacterium | reverse complement strand
AATTTAACCTAGCCCGAGGATTCGACATCATTGACATTCAACATACAAGTCTCCTTCGGAATGACAAACTGTCATGGCTCAGCTCCTTCGGAATGACAAACTGTCATGGCTCAGCTCCTTCGGAATGACAAACTGTCATGGCTCAGCTCCTTCGGAATGACGTTACTTAAGCACATGCCTCCTTCGGTATGACGCTACTTAAGCACATGCCTCCTTCGGTATGACAGCATTGAGTCATGCTTTCAACATGCATTTCTTCTCCGGCACCAGCCTGATCTCGATGGCTTCCGGGTCCATCCCCATTTCTTCCAGGGCCGCCCGGGCCTCAGTTACCGCGGCCCGCGTCTGCCGGTGGCCGTGAACGAAGTGGCCGTCATCGTCCTCACTGCAGACAGCTACTACGATCTTGTCCGCACCCGCTTCGAAGGCGTGCAGCAGCAGGCGCACGCTCAGACGTCCGGTGCAGGGCAACATCACCGCCGGGGCGTCCGGCTCTACCCGCGTCTGCGGATACCAGCAGCCGAATTCGATCATGGTGGCGCCGCCGGAGAGGCCGGCGTCGATCCGGCCCTCGATGTCTGTCTCGGACAGCAAAGTCAGGTCAATCGCCTTGGATGGACACTGGGTGAAGCAGATGCCGCAGGCCTGACACCTGAGCGGGTCGATGGCGCCCAGCCCGTCTTTATCGGCCCAGGGAGCGTTGTATGGACAGACCCGCACGCAGGTCAGGCAGGCGATGCACTTGAGCTGTGAGAACCTGGCGCCGGCGGCGCAAAGCAGGCAGCGGGAAGCTTCGCAGCGGGAGTCGACCTCTCCCAGGCCCAGTTCAACTTCCCGGAAATCCTTGAGCCGGGTTTCCGGCTCCACAGCCGGCATCCGCCGCCGTGGCGATTTCTTGATCTTTTCGGCCACATCTCCGGGCAACGGGTCCACAGCCACCGGTTCAGGCAGATAATCGATATCAACGCCCAGGAACCTGCCGATGGCGACAGCGGCGCGCCTGCCGCTGGCCAGCGCATCCACGGCGGCGCCCGGTCCGGTGACCACTTCGCCGCTGGCGAAGACGCCGTGGCGGGTGGTGGTGCTCTTCTCCCGGTCGAAAATCAGGATGCCACGCTCATCCACTGCGGGCCCCGCCTCCGGCAGGAAGGAAAGATTCGACATCTGCCCGATGCAGATAATGACCGTGTCGCCCGGGATAGTGGTCAGCTCGGTCTCACAGAAACGTGGGGCGAAGCGGCCCTGTTCATCGAAAACAGCCTCGCATTTCTTGACCTGAAGGCCCTCGACCCTGTCCTCGCCCAGAACCCGTTCGGGCCCCTGGCTGCAGATGATCCCAATCCCCTCGGCGCGGGCGTCCTCGATCTCCCAGTCATGGGCCGGCATCTCATGGCCCGCCTCGAGGCAGACCATGGTCACCTTGCCGCCGGAGATGCGCCTGGCTGAGCGGGCCACGTCAATGGCCACGTTGCCGCCGCCTATTACAATGACCTCCCTGCCCAGGTCCGGTATCTCCCTGCCGGCATTTACATCCGCCAGAAACGGCACCGCCAGCAGCACGCCGGTCGTCTCGGCGCCCGGAATCGGCAGGCCGCGGCTCTCGGACATGCCCACGGCAATCAGCACAGCGTCATATTCCGCGGCCATCTCATCGAAAGTGACGTCATCGCCCACGGAGACGCCGGTTTTGATCTCGACTCCCATGCGGACGATGTAATCAATGTCTTCGTCAAGGATGTCCTTGGGCAGGCGGTAGTTCAGGATACCGCTGCGCAGGAACCCTCCAGGCTTGTCCTGCCTCTCATATATGACCGGCTTTACTCCCATCGACGCCAGATCATGCGCCGCCGCCAGTCCCGACGGTCCCGAGCCTATGATGGCGACTTTTTTCCCGGTGGCAAATTCTGTTGCCGGCGGCTCGAAGCCCATCCCGGCCGCTTTGGCGCCGTCGCTGGCCACCCGCTTGATGTTGCAGATGGCAATGGGCTCGTCTACGGAGCCGCGGCGGCAGGCGCTCTCGCAGGGCCGGGCGCAGATGCGGCCGATCACCTGGGGGATCGGGTTGGCGCGCCGGATGACATCGAGGGCCTCGACCGGTTTGCCCGCCGCCACCAGCTGGATGTAGAGTTGCGCCTCCTGGTGGATGGGGCACGCCACTTCGCACGGCGCTCTGAGGTGCGGCCGGCCTGCTCCCTCGCGGAAGAAATTTCTGGCTATTGCAGTCTGGTCATTGCTCATGGGATTTCCTCAGGCTGCCTTCACGGAAAGTATGCCGGGCTACCGGCATTTTATTTCCCTACTCAGTTCATTGTCATTCTGATGGGGCGGAGCGACTGCCGAAATCTGCTTCCATTAAGATCAAAACAGATCCTTCGCTCCGCTCAGGATGACAGGTTCATCCGTTGCCCGGGGCTTTCACCTTCTTTGCGCCCGGATGACGTTTCACCAGTTACCGGGGACGATCAACATTCGCGTCGCCCCGGGATTACAGTGAGCGCTATGTCCCGGATCCCAGAGAAGCTCCGCATAGGGATGACAGTCCGCCCGAAACCTGCGCCCGCCCGAAACAGCGGCAAACTGGAACGGAAAGCGGTCCTTAACCCGGGTTCCACTGGCGCAGGAACTTGGGGATGTCCGCGGCTTCGCGCACACCCACCTGCACGTCCCAGCCATCGCCCAGTTCCTCCTCCAGCTCGCCCGAGATCTGGGCCACGTATCCGGGAATAATCACCTTCTTGTGGGGCGCCTTCTCCTCTATGCCGCTCTTTTTCAAAAACGGAGCGATGGCGTCGGCAACGAATTTGCCGGCCGCCCAGGCAGTAAGCACCGACTGGCCCTCCACGTCCATTATGCATAGCCAAGTGGGCACCTTGCTGGCCTCCACTTCCGAGGAAACCGTGAAATAGGTCAAAGAGAAGTTGGTAGTGACCAGCACCGGGGATTCCGGACCCGGCTCGCCGACCGGATAAATGCCCTGCTCCATCTGCATGGGCCGCTGCGGGTCGGTATAGATGTTCTGGCTCAGATACAGGAGCGGCATCACCCTGGCCGGGTCCAGGTCGGAAAGAATCACGAAACCGGAATACTTGGCTATAAACACCGAAGCGTAGACAGCCTCGAGCATCCTGTCGCCGGTCATGTCACACGGGAAACCGATAGTAGGAAATCCCAGTGCCCGGAACGTCTTCTTGATGGCGGCCCGGCGAATAATGGTGTTGTCAAGCAGCACGTCGCCCAGCGAGGCCGGCAATGGGTCCAGAACGACCTCCTTGAAATCGCCGTCCAGCGCCTTCTGACCCAGTTCGGCCAGCCTGTCCAGGGAATCCGCCTTGATCGCGAAGGGGACGTCAAGTTCCTTGGCCACTGCCGAAACCGCATCGAAGTTCGACTCAGTTGCCGCGTAAAGCAGCGGCTTCTTGTCCTTGATGGGTTCCGCGGCCGACTTCAGGGCATCGGCGTCGTCGCTCATGAGGATGATGGCCGCGCCGGCTTCCGCGTCCGCCCTGGCCGCCAGCGCCGTCAGCCTGGCGCCGTCGGCGGCCTTGATGGCGGCCACTCTGGGCCTCAAAGTTACTCCAACATAATTGAACACGGTCTGCTTTAGCTGCGCCAGCAGGGAACCGACCTGGCTTTCATCCATCTCATCCGTGATCAGGATTCCCAGGCCCGGCATATGCTCAAAACGTTTCTCGTGCCGGTAGAGGACGGTCTCCTCGCCCACGGTCACCGCCATGTCGCCGGCGCCCACGGTGACCTTGCGCACCGGCGGGGCGGACGCCTCGCCCAGGGCCGCTTTTGCCTCGTCGGAAACATAGGGACACTGGTCCAGCTCCGCCTTGCCGGCCGCCAGCTGCATGGCGAAGGCCATGCAGGTGGGAAAACCGCATTCCTTGCAATTGGTTTTGGCCAGCAGCTTAAAGATTTGCAGACCGCTAAGAGCCACGCTCAACCTCCCGGATATTGGATTTTAGATATCGCGTCCTGGAATAAACCAGGGACCTCTTGCGAAAATCAGGGCGCACCCGATTTCCATGGGCTAATTCGTAGCTTGACAAATTTCAGGGACACAATACTTAATCCAGCGCGATCAAACCAGCCGCCTGACGGATTAAGTATTGTGTCCCCGGATTAAACTACGGTCAGTTCAACCGCCTGACGGAAATACATCTGCCCTACGGAATTAAGTATTGTGTCCCCTTAATCCGATTTAACGGCCCGGGATATTCCCTAAGCGAACATGCGCAGCGCTACAAAAAGTTGCTGTTTTGCCGCACTGGTTCCCATCGCGAACCGTTCGCCAAGGGAATCCCCGTGCCGCTTATAGCAAATCAGAATAACGGGTCCATCTCAAGCGCCGGGTGCCCGACCTTGGCCAGGTACTCGTACACCTCTTCTTCCTCGGTACCGTCCTCCTCGGTGGCGATCTTGTCCACCAGATCGGGTATGCCTTCCCGCTCGCCTGCCTTCTTCAGCATGTCGTGCATTTCTTCCTTGAGCTCTTTGGGCATCCAGACCAGGCGCTTGATGCCGCCGTCGGCTGAGATGAATTTGGGCGAGCCCATATAGAATTTGGAATGGCCCAGAAAACCGGGACTCTGCACGCCGCCGCCGACCGAACCCGCCAGCGTCGAGAACTTCATGCCGGAAGGCGTGTCTCCCTTGAACTCGCGGTTCACGGTCATGATCCCGTTGCACATGGGCAGCACGCAGCTGATCACCTCGAAACAGCCGCAGGAGGTCATCGGGTTCTCCATCATGGAATATGTGTTGAATGCCTCCACCTGGCCCTGCGAGTGTTCCAGGACATATTCATTGACGCCGCTCCACTGGCCCCGCGCCTCATCGAGAGTCTCCCCCTTGGCAACCGGCTGATTGCCGCCGGTGGGGTTCATCTCATAGGCGGCCTTGCCGTCCAGCCAGTTATACGAGCCGCACAGGCCCGGACGCTCCGGCGTGATCACGCACACATGCGTGGGCGCGAAGCTCTGGCAGAGAATGCAGGAATAGAACATATCCACGCTCTCGTCGGTGAGGCTGCCCAGGCGCTCATCGCGCTCATGGTAGGCGACCCTGGCCCGTTCAACGATCTTCTCCACTTCATCCAGATCTGTATAAATAGTCGTCTGCACTTTGTCCACAACCGAGCCGAAGTCCGCGTGATAGCGGGCGTGAATGATCTTGCCCAGATGCTCGAAAGTAAAGCCTGCATCCTTGGCCTTGTTGCTGATTCGCATCCACACGGTGTCGCGCTGGCCCATGTGCAGGATTCCTTCGGCCTCGTTGAAGAATGAATGGCCCTGCCGCTCCAGGATCGGCTCGAAGTCCTTTTGCATCTTGCGGCCGGAGACTTCCACATGGATGGCTACGGGAACCGTCGCGCCCTGCTCCTCCTCGCCGATCTCGGGGCCAACCACCGTCACCTTGCCGTCCTCGACATCATCAGCGATCTCGGTGAACTCGCACCCGAGCGATTTCGGACCGCCCAGCTCCACCCAGTACTCGCCTTTCCGGATGCGCTCGCCTTCAAAGGCGGGGCTGTAGGCGACCGGCACCGGCACTTCGGTGACGACGACCTTCAGGCCGCGCACTTCGATGGCCCTGGCCACCATCTCATCATGTGGCACACTGCTGACCACGTGCTCGTAAGTGCAGACGCCGGTGGGCAGGATCTCCGGAATCGGCGTGTCCGCGATGGTAGGAAAACCGTAAGATATCGCTCCCGCCGCGGTCGCATATTTCTTGTCCGATACCTCGTCCAGCGCCAGCACGAAGGCGAAAACGCGGTCCTTGTTGTATTTGAGGACATTGCGGAAATCGCCGGCCTGGACGCCCCCGAAGGCCAGTGCCGCCCGGGTGGCAAAACCAAGCGAGAAGATATGCCCGGAGACAAACGGGCTGAACGGCACCAGGCGGGTGTTCCAGCCCAGGTCCACGCCGCCCTCGACCAGCTGGTCGGCAAAACTGACGCCGGTGTTTTGGTTCTTGCCGGCGATGAAGACATACAGCATCTTCTCTTTAAGCTCCTGGGCGATCTTTACAGCGGTCTCGACGTCCGGGGCCGCTCCGGTGATGGCGGCGAAACCGGGCGCGGTGCCGTCCACGAACTCCACGCCACGCTCGCGCATGATGACGTCATCAGCCGCGCCCAGCCAGAGATTATCCTCGGTCGGGGAATCCGTGGCCGTGTAGAAGCCCGGCTGCAGGATGTACCTGAGCGACTCGATGATCTCCTCCGCGAACAGGGTGGCGATGCCGGCATCCAGCGCGGTACCCAGATAGGGTGTCCACAGACTTACAGCCGGCTCATCCGGCAGCAGCTCGCGGGCATGGGCCAGCACCTGTTCCATGTCCTTGACTTTCTCGACCTTGATTCCTGTCAATCCGTATATGACCGGCAGATAATAGCCTGTATTCGGCAGCTCGATGACCTGTTCGGGGCCAAACTGGTCTATCGCCTGCTCTAACGCCTCTTCGGCCTCGTTGACCCACTGATGCGCTCCGGCGATGACCGATGTAGCTATGATTTTGCTCATTTATATATCCTCCTACAGTTCACGCCGGGCGGCCATATCGAGTAGGACGCGTTCCTTCTCCACGTTGATGCCAAGGGCGTCGCGCTTCTGCTCAATACGGTTCATCACCATTTCCAGGATCTTCTCGTAGTCGGGCTCGAAGACCAGCTGCCCGCCGACCTTCTTTTCCCAGCCTTCGGTGGTAAGCTGCTTCATCTCTTCAGAGTCCTCGATCGGCGAGCGGACGCCGAACACCACGTAGGCTCCGGACCCCACCGCGTAGGTGCCGATGGCCAGAGCCTTGTCACAGTAGTATTCGGGGCAGATGGCAGCCGCGGGCAGGTCGGAAATATCATCTCCCAGGCCGCCCTCTTCCACGACGTGGCTCAGGATGGTCAGGATGCGCGAGTTGTCCACGCAGCTTCCCAGGTGCAGCACCGGCGGAATACCGACGGCTTCGCCTACTTCACGCAGGCCCGGACCGGCCTCTTCCAGCATCTCCGGCTGCAGGATGCCGTGCTTGCCGCTGGCGTGGGCGGCGCAGCCGGTGACCACTACCAGGATGTCCCGCTTGATCAGCTCCGTGACCAGCTTGATTATTCCCTCATCCTGGGTGACCCGCGGATTGTTGCAGCCGACGATGGCCACCGCTCCCTTGATCCGTCCGTTTATGATGTTGTCGTTGAGCGGGCGGAAGGAAGCGCGGTAGCGGCCGCCCAGCATGTATTCGATATATTCATGGGAGAACCCGGCGACCATGTTGCCCTTGTGCTCGGGAATCTGGATCTCCCCGCGGTTCTCATAATTGTCGATCGCCATGCGGACTATGTCCCTGGCGATGTCCAGGGCATGCTCCTCATCGAACTGGACGTGCTCCGCGCCGGGAATCTTCGCTTTCGGCGATGTAGTGATCAGCTTGGTGTGGAACTTCTCGGAAAGCGGCTGCAGGGCCTGCAGGACGCACTGCACATCGACGACCATGGCCTCCACGGCGCCGGTGATGACGGCGAGCTCCTGGTGCAGGAAGTTCCCTGCCGGGGAGATGCCGTGGCGCATCAGGATCTCGTTGGCCGTACAGCAGATGCCTGCCAGGTTCACGCCCTTGGCGCCCTTGCTTTTGGCGTACTCGACGATCTCCGGATCGCGCGACGCGGTCACGATCATGTCCGAAAGGGTCGGCTCGTGTCCGTGCACGATGATGTTGACCTCATCCCGCTTGAGGACGCCAAGATTGGCTTCGGCGGTAAGAGGTTTGGGAGTGCCGAACAGGACGTCCGAGAGGTCGGTCGCCAGCATGGCTCCGCCCCATCCGTCTGCGAGCGATACTCTGAGCGCCTGATCGAGCAGGTGATCGGCGTCCTGATCGACCCCCACGTGGGTGCGGTGCATGCTCTCCACGATCTCCCGGTCTATGCCGCGGGGAACCAGGTTCAGTTTCTCCCATAGTTCCTGCCGCTTCTTCGGCGCCCGGGACATGTAAGTCATCCCGCCCGCGCGGCCAGTGAAGTTATCCATGGCCAGATCCGCCACCTCACCGGCGATCTGCAGGATATCCTTGCCTTCCGTATCAATATTCATATTGCCTGCGACCCTCATCAGCTTCTCAGGATCTCGGATGGTATAACTGTTGGCTTTTCCCTCGGAAACGGCCTTAAGGGTATTGACTATGTCACGGCCGTGGTCGGCGTGGGCCGCAGTTCCCGTCGCGCAGGCTCTGAGCCAGGTACGGGCGCCGATGGTGCCGTGGGTGGCGCCGCAGATGCCGGTCTTTTCCTCGGCCCCTTTGCCCACCAGGCGGCAGGGGCCCATGGCGCAGTAGGCGCAGCACGAGCCGGCGGCGCCGATGGGACACTGCTTCATTTCGTCCACACGGCTGAAGACGGTGCTGATGCCGGCCGCATCGGCGCGTTCCAGCACCTCGAGAGCCGCCGGATCTATGCTTTTCGGCCGGGGTTCTTCCTTCTTCTTGGTCTTTGTTTTTTCGTCACTCATGATGCAACTTTCTCCTTGGATTGAGCCTTTAGACCCTCCATGGCGGCCCGAACCAGCTTCACGGCCTCGGGGTGGCGCATAACCAGGATATCGCTGCCGGCCAGCAGCAGAGTGGTCGCGGTAATGGCCTCCCAGAGGATGCCCCTGGTTCCAACGTTGCCGTAGGTAGGTTCTTCATCCTCACTTACCCTGGACTCCTTCGCCTTCCAGGTCTCCGGAGCCAGGTTGTTTATGACTGGCATCTGCATCATTCCATCGTTCTGGACAAGCGCAGCCAGCCGGTCTCTCTCCATAATAGAATAGCAATACTCAAGACCGTATCCCAGTGCTCCGGTGGTGGGATCCATAATGATTTTCTCCTCGGGCACACCCAGCTGCGAGAGCAGGACATTCAGCTGTTTGGCCAGGTTCACATCCATGGAAGTGAAGGCCACGACGGGCTTCTTGTAGCCCATGGCGGCGGCGCCTATGAGACGGTAATTGGAGTCGTCGACCGGACCCAGGGGGATGCTCTTGTCAGGCAGCGCCTCGGCCACTTTCTTCAGCACGTCAGCGTCCTTGTCAGGGCTGCCGCTGCCGTAGACGAGCACAGGAATCTTCACCGCTCCGACTACTTTATTCACGGTCTCGGCGGCCGACTCAGGGGAGGCGTCGGCTCCGTTTGGATCGGTGCTTTTTAACTGGATGCAGACGGCGTCGGCGCCAAATTCGTCCTGGCACTTGAGCGCCCAGGCCACCGGATCGTCCATCACGTCCTCATAAACCTGGCGGACGGCATCAGGCCACTCCGGCTGAGACTCGTCATATACCTCCATGGCGATGATCGGCGCGTTCGGCATCTCGCCTTCCCACAGATGAAACGGGAAGGTCGATTCGCCGCCGATCCTGACCCCGCCTTCGAGACTTACTTCGCGGATCTTGCCTTTTACATGTTCCACTGGCGGTTCAAATGCCAAGTCAATCCTCTCCTTCCTTTATAAATCATCCCTCGGTTCCGTACTGCCGGGATCGTGCCTGATTAATTACTCATATATCCGCGGGTTTTACGGGATCCCGGAGCCGGGATTTTTGTTTCCCTGCTGATTTTCGATTCGAGGGAAGGCGACTTTCGCCGTCGATTAAAACCGGAGTCGGGTCCGCCCAGCCCAAGTTTTGGCAATCTTAAAAAACCAAAGGCTCGAGGCTTATCGCAACACCTCGGAACCTTTGAGAATAGACCAGGCCGGCCAGGGAAGGCATCCCGGTCAAGCTCCTGCGTTTACCGTTTTAATGTCCGCCAGTAAATATGTTCTTTATTTCACAAGCGTACGGTAATGGCAGATGATAGCACCACGACAAGGTGCCCGTCAATAAGTAATGGCGATTATTCATATCCTATTAATTGCTTAAGCGCCGGTTTGTTAACAGGATCGCTTATCACGGGATTACCGCTGAAATGACGGCGCGGGCCAGAGGCCCGCGCCGGTTCCTGCTGAATTCATCTTACCGCCCGTTACGCCTGGATCCGGTTCTTCCTCAGGAGCCAGGCGCCCAGGCCGGCGGTCATCAGGCCAGCCGCCGGAAGCGCAATCGCCGCTATGCCCGTGTTTGGCATCCCTGATGAGCCCATGTACTGGGAGCCGGCCGCGCTCGAACCGGTTCCCGCGTATTGCGATACCACAGCCGCAGGCGCGAAGTCCGTATCGGGTCCAGCCGGATTTGGAGCCGGGGGCTGCCCGTTTGAAGGCGCCTCCGAACCATACTGCTCGTTGGCGGAGTTTTCCAGCTCTGAGCTATTGTCATAGACAGACAAGGCCGCCGAACCCGCCGGCGCTCCCGAGGCAAGAGCCGGCATCCCGGCAGCGATAATCACAGACAGTGCAAGCACGCAAACAGACCTGAATTTCATACATACTCTCCTTTGGATCCCGCATTCGATGATATGGCGAACAGGCGATGATCGACAGCCATCTGAATACCCCTTTGCCATACAGGACAATAATACCCGGGCGGGTATCGGGCCGTCAAATGTATCTTGACCGGTCGTATCATAAAATAGCTGGAATTCTGGGGGAAACCCCTGACGAACCATCAGCGGAGGAAAAACTTTGAAACAGAAATTACAAGCCATTCCGGATCAATCCCTGATGGTTCCACAGCGACTTCAAAAACCGCGAATCTGGTGGAAAACCCTGAATGTCTTAGGCGGCAAAAAGCATACTTTTCTGGCTTATCTGCCCGGCCTCATTTGTTATTCAGGCAACCAGCTTATCCGTGGCATTGCTTAATCTCGCGAAATACGGGGCATAAATAAGGCAAAGCGGCCGTGTACGATATTTTCATTATCAATCATGGGGAAGGCCGCCGGAACAAGGAGGAGAACATGGGCTACACGCAGGTCTCTCTTGAGAATAAGCTTCTTCAGCTCTATCCCGAAATCCAGAAGAACCAGCTGAACCTCAGCCTCAATTTCGACGAGATGAGGAATGCGTGGGTGGTTTGTTTAGAGAAGGGAGGCCATAGCCGTTACGCGTTTTTGGATAAAAAAGATGCCGATGACTGCATGGAAGGACGCCAGTGCCTTTACCTGGGAGCGCTGATCGACCAGTACATCATGGATCTGGAAAGGGAGGTCGGCATTCTTCCCGGCCGTCATGGGTCCATGGACACCGATTCCAGCGCGGAGAGGAATCCGGTCTGAGCGACAGGCCGAGTCGGCGCAAGCTATGATGTTCCATCGATAAATTCTCTTTAATAAGGAGTAACCGATGCCGGTAATAGAATATCAGGGAGAGCAGATCGAGCTGGACGAGGATGGTTTTCTTGTTAACTATAAGGACTGGAACGAGAACGTGGCCAGGGCCCTGGCCGAGAAGGAGGGCATTGAGGAATTGACGCCGCAGATGATGGATGTCATCCGGTTCATGCGGGACTACTACGAAAACTACCGCTCTTTCCCGATCCTGTCTTCAGTTTGCAGGAACGTCCACCAGCCGGGGGACTGCGTCAGGGAGGAGTTCATCGACCCTGTAGCCGCCTGGAGGATCGCAGGGCTGCCCAAGCCTGTGGAAGAAGTGCTGGCCTATCTGGCTCCGCCCAGGGAAACAGCGTAGGCAGGACAGGATTCCGCGCCTGCCCTAGACTGGCAAGGAAAGCTCCGCGGCCCTGAGCGTATTCCTCATCAGCATGGCGATTGTCATGGGGCCTACTCCTCCAGGAACGGGGGTGATCGCGCGTGCTTTCTCACTGGCAGCGGCAAAGTCGACATCACCCACGAGCCCTTCGTCGGTGCGGTTCACACCAACGTCGATGACTGTGGCCCCCTCTCCCACCATGTCGCCGGTTATCATTTTGGGCACGCCCACGGCGGCCACCAGGATATCGGCGTCCCGGGTCACGGAAGGCAGGTCTTTGGTCCGGGAGTGGCAGATGGTGACCGTGCAGTTCTCCGCCAGCAACAGGAGGGCCACCGGCTTGCCGACGATATTGCTCCTGCCCACGATGACGGCATTGGCTCCCGTGAAACCAGTGCCGCTTCTTTTAAGAAGCTCCATGATGCCCGCCGGCGTGCATGGAGGAAAGATGGTCTCGCCAATGACCAGGCGCCCCACGTTTACCGGGTGGAAGCCGTCCACGTCCTTGTCCGGGTTGATCCCGTATAAAACCTTGTTTGAGTCGATCTGCTCCGGGAGCGGCAACTGCACAAGGATGCCGTGCACGTCCGCGCGGTCATTGAGCTCGTCTACCAGCTTCAGGAGCTCCTCCTCGCCAGTTTCCCCGGGAAGCGCGAACTTAAAGGAATTGAAGCCCACCTCCGCGCAGGCGTTCTCCTTGTTGCGGACGTAGACCTGAGAGGCAGGGTCCTCGCCCACCAGGACCACGGCCAGACCCGGGGTGACGCCGTGCTGCTCCTTGAACCTGGCGGTGTCCTGGGCCACCTCGGCGCGGATATCGGAGGAAACCTGCTTGCCGTCGATAATGGTTGCCGCCATTGGAACGTCCTTTCTTCGGAAAATTGCACATCCTCCGCTTCTTCAGTGTAATCAAAAACTATTTCATGCCGGGGAAGCGAAGCGAAAAATTCTGATTCCTGTCTTTTCAACGAGAGGCAAAAATCATATCAAAAAGCGGGGCCGCGCCGCCAACGGCCGGAGAGTCATCGGAAAGCGAAAGCAGCGAGCGGCCCTCGATCTCGGCCGCGAAGAGGCCGGGATCCTCCGGCAAGGTGGCGACCTGAGGCAGCTTCAGCCTCTCTATCTCCGGAGCCAAAGCCGCAGCCGCGGAGTCGGTGGCCCGGTTCAGGACGAACATCTTTCTCCCCACCTCGATCTCCATCTCATCCGCCAGATCCAGAACCCGCCGGGCCGCCTGCAGGCCCCGCACTCCGGCGTCGGAAATGACAAGCAGCACGTCCGTCCTGCGGGTGGTGCGGCGGGAGAGATGCTCGAGGCCGGCCTCGTTGTCCATCACCACATGACGGTAATCCTCGGCCAGTTCGTCCATGAACCGCCTGATAAGATGGTTGGCAAAACAGTAGCAACCCTGGCCCTCTGGCCGTCCCATGGTCAACAAGTCGACACCTTCCCCCTCGACCAGGGCTTCGTGCATCTTGTACTCCACATACTGGTCCTTGGTCATGCCGCCGGGTATATCGCGGCTGCCGGCGAAGCCTTCCTCGCGCATCGAGCCCACCGTGATACCCACCTCCATGCCCAGCGTCTGGCCCAGATTGCTGTTGGGGTCGGCGTCCACCGCCAGAACCGGAGTCTGGCCCCGCCCCAGGAGGTAGCGCACCGCCAGAGACGCTATCGTGGTCTTGCCCGTGCCGCCCTTGCCGGCGACCGCGATGTTTGCCATTAAATTCCTTTCGTTTTTCCCTTTTTCCAGAATCGTAGATTCTATTGAGAATCCACAACAAAGGCCATCTTCAGCACGCGCTGAGCATCCGGGGAACGGCGGGTCCCCTCATATACGCTACTTTAGATTCTGCAGTATCCCGTCCATCCGCGGAAACCACTTCATGTTGGTGTGCGGGAAGAACATGGCTGCCATATACTCGTCCATGAAGAACTGGTTATCGGACAGCTCGATGTTGGTCATGGTGCGGGCCACGTTTTCCGCAGCCTTGAGCATATCTTTAGAGAAGGAGACCAGCCGGGCTCCCAGCAGGGAGCCGTTGCCCACAAAGGTGAACTTTTCCGGCTCCATCTCCGGAAAGAGGCCGATGGCAGCGGCGCGGTCCACCTGCAGGTACTTGCCGAAGCCCCCGGCCACGTAAACCTGCTCAACCGCGTCCAGGTCCATGCCGACGCTGTTCAGGAGGGTGGTGACTCCGGCGAAGACGGCGCCCTTGGCACGAGCCAGGTTGTCGATGTCAGGCTCGGTGATGACGATATCCTTACCGATGCCGGTGTACTCCTGCCGGGCCAGCACATATTCCCATTGGCCGTCCTCGTTGGTCCTGAGCCACTCGCCGGCTGCGTCTTCATTGAACTTGCCGTTCTGTCTGAGAATGCCCGCCTCCAGCAGCTCGGCCACCGCGTCGATGATGCCCGAGCCGCAGATGCCGATGGGCTTCTTGCCGGCGATCGTGAGGATATGAGGCTCCCCGGTGGCCGGATCAACCTGCACCGCTTCGATTGCGCCGCGGGTGGCCCGCATCCCGTGCCGGATTCCGCCTCCCTCGAAGGCGGGGCCGGCCGAACAGGAGGTGGCCACCAGCCATTCGGAATTGCCCACCACCGCCTCCCCGTTGGTGCCGATGTCTATGTAAAGAGTGATCTTGTCCGTCTGGAATACGCCCGAGCCGATGATACCACTTACTATGTCGCCGCCCACGTAGCTGGAAACGCAGGGAAAGGTGTAAAGATGCACGTGATCGCAGACATCGATACCCAGCTCATCCGCCCGCACGGGCGGCAGGAAGGTAGCGGCCGGAGTATACGGGGCGATGCGGATGAATTTGGGATTCACGTCGGTAAGCAGATGTGTCATGGTAGTGTTGCCGGCCGCCACCATATGGGAGATCTGGCACCGGTCAACCCCGCCCTTGTCCAGCACCTTCTCCACCACCTGGCTGATTGTGGACACGACCGCCTCCTGCAGCTGCTTCCGGCCTCCCGGCCTCTGGGAATGCACGATGCGCGTGATCACGTCTTCTCCATAACTTATCTGGCCGTTGTACTCGGAGCTCTGGGCCAGGGTTTTGCCCTCGTTCAAGTCCAGCAGTTGTGCGTAAATGCTGGTTGTGCCGACATCCAGCACTATGGAATAGTCTTCGCCGGTGCGGTCACCGGGGGTTACCTGGATCACTTTGGAGCCGCGGGCGGTTTCCACGGTAGTGGCCGTGGCCGACCAGTCCTGTGCCCTGAGCGCCTCCGGCAGGTCGCGTATTACCCGGAAAGCCACCGAAGCCGCCTCGATCCCGTGCTGGCTTTTCAGTCCCAGCTTAAGCCGGTCCAGGTCATTGATGTTGTTGGCCGCGTCCGGAGGCTTTAGCGCCACCGCGAATTTTTTCACGACCGGATCCACGCTCCAGCCTGTTACCAGCTGTTCCAGGTCCTGGGGGCTCAACACCCGGCCGGGGCCCGGCCGCCGCTCGTGGGTAAGCGCCACCGAGTCGCCCATGCGCGACTCCTCGGGGATGATGACCGTGAGGTCGCCCATCACCTTAACCCGGCATGCCAGCCGCAGGTCAGCTTTGAACTCCTCCTCGGAGAGTTTGGCCGAACGTCCGCCTTCGTACTGCCCTTCGGGAATCTCCACCTTGCACTTTCCGCAGGTGCCGGTGCCGCCGCAGGAGGCGTTTATATGCACCCCCTCCAGCAATGCCACTCTGAGCAGGCTGGCGCCATGGGGAATCCCCTGGCAGACGATGTCCCCCGGCTGGAAGATGACGGTGTGTGTGTTTTCCCGGCCCATCGGCGTAATTATATATTGATATTCATGAGAGATTTAAGTTCAAGACTGTATTTTTCCGGGAGTGGGCAGAAGCCGCATGCCATAGCAGAATCCCTTCTCGCTTTGGGCGTCATCATCCCGAGAAATGAGGCAATCGAGGGATCAGTTCAAACGATCGAAGATAATAACAGTAACGGAGAATAAAGTGTTGTGTCCCCGAGAGCTGGCGGCAACGGCGGCGGCGGGCAGAAACGCCGGCAACCGCCGGGCTCACCTGATGGCGGCGCATGCCACCAGCACCGCGCACCTGGCGTGTCCGATGACCTGCTCGGTGACGCTGCCCATCAGCAGGCTGGCCAGGCCGGTTCGGCCATGGCAGCCGATCACGATGAGATCCGCATTTTTCTCTTCAGCGGCCGCGACAATCCGCCGGTGAGCCTTGCCGGAGGCTGTCATGGTCTCGGCCTCGATGCCGGCAGCCGCGGCCATGCTGGCTCCGCCGGCCACGCTTTTTTCCGCGTCCTCGATATTGGAGTCAGACGCGGCAACCGAGATGATGATCAGGCGGCCGCCGCACTTGGCGGCCATCTTGAGCGCTTCCGCTACCGCGGTTTCACCGTATGACGATCCGTCCGTGGCGGCCATGATGATCCTGTAATCCACTCCGGCGTCTTTTGGCACTACCAGCACGTCGCAGGCGGCATGGCCTATCACACGGGCGGTGACGCTTCCCATGGCCACCCGCACCAGGCCGGTGCGGCCGCGGCGTCCCATGACGATGAGCTCGGCGCGGTGCTTTTTTGCCTCTTCCACGATTATGCGCCAGGGGGCTTCTCCCATTCGGACTTCCGTTTCACAATCCACGCCCGCGCTGGCAGCCGCCCCTTTTACGGCGTCCACAATCTCCCGGGCACGGACCTCCTCCTTCTCCGCAAGTTGTGGCGCAGCGGCCGCGTACTCCGGGTTGACCTCGATCGCAGTCATGACCATAAGCCTGCTGGAACACTTGCCGGCCAGGCTGATCGCTTCCCGGACGGCGCCCTGGCTGTATTCGGAGCCATCGGTGCACAGCAGAATGGTCTCCAGGTTTTCAATCGGACATATCTCTACCCGCTCTACCATTTTAGTGACCTCCTGAAGGTAATACGCCGGATGCCGCCAGCGAAAGGACCAGCACCTCCAGTATCACTAGCACGACGTATATCGAATCCTTTTGTTTTAGCAGTATGGGAATGATCGTCAGATAGCAGATGACGGTTACAGCCGCCAGAAACGCTATGGGCAGGAAGTTGAGAAAATCCCCCCTGTTGAGCTGGGAGAGCCAGGACCATCCCCCTCCTTCCGCCCCGGTTTCCCTCAGTTGCCCAAGATAATCGTTAACCTTCAGATGCCAGTAGCTGGAGACATCCGTCTTCTCGACAGCCGGCCGGGGGATACCGGCAATATACAGGATAAAAGTGACGATCAGGACGGCCAATCCTACCTTCATGCCGATATCGAGTATGGTCGCGTACCGGCGTTGCTCCTCGGATCCTGTCAGTTTGTCAGCCAAGACGGTCCTCCTTCAGTATCGGGTTCCACGGTGCCGGACCAAGCGACGTATGAGTTTAACTTCATTCCCAGACCCCCGTTCCCTTGAGCAGCGCCCTGACGCCGGCAAAGATGAGCATGACCAGCACGATGTAACGGACCGCCGAAGGCTTTGTCCTGGCCAGGATCTTCACGCCCACGATCGAACCGAGCATGATGCCGATAATCGACGGCACCACGATCATGGGTATGACAGCGCCCGCGTTGAGATACATCCAGGCCGCCGATGTATCCGTGATAGAGAGGAGAAACTTGCTCGACGCAACCGAAACCTTCAGCGGCGCACCCATCAGCAGGTTGAGCACGGGCACGTTCGCCCACCCGGCGCCCAGGCCGAACATGCCCGCCATGAAACCGATGAAGATGAAGAGAATCAGGCCATGGAGGGTTCGGTGTATCTTCCAGTCCACGTCCTTTCCGGAGGATACTTCGTGATAGACGCCGCTGATCCGCATGGCGTTGGAGAGCGCGTCCGCCTTCTGGACGTCGGGATACTCTGATTTCTTGGCCAGCGCCATGATCAGCACGATACCGAGGATCACGGCCCCCAGGGTAGCCTGCACTATATTATCCGGCAGAGCGAGACCGACCATGGCGCCGAACACCGCCGTTGTGGACGCAACGAGCGCCACCGGGATGGCCAGCCTCAGGTCGGCCAGACCCTTTTTCAACAGGCCCGGCCCCGCCGCCAGCGCACCCGCCAGCGCCACCAGCAGGCCAGCCCCCCTGACAAAGTCCATGCTGAAAGGGAAAAAGCCGCCCACGATAGGAACAAACAGCACTCCGCCGCCGACACCGCCCAGCACCGCCAGAACTCCCAGGACGAAAGTGACTGCCAGCAGGATGAGCGGCCAGACCCACCAGGGCATACTGGAATCGGAGGCTCCCATGGCCTCGCCCACCTGGTCGGCAGCCCCCGAATCGGTTGAAGCATTGACCGCTCCAGCCGCAAAAACCGCCATCAGAATCATGATGAAGGCCAGGAATAAAACCGCTCGTTTCGACATGGTCCTCCCTTTTTTGGCATTCTAATTATTGCTGATATCGAATATCAGTATTTATACCGGACGGCCATGCCTGCCAGGGAAATCTTCCTTGCAGAAAAAGAGAGTTGCCGAAAAGATCGATGGTAAGCTTCCTTTTTCTGCAAGCAGGCTGCGGACACCGCCCATGATTGAGACACGTGTCTGGAAGTTGATTAACCTGAAAATATGTGTCAATAAGCAGACGCCCCCTGACACACAAACTAAACCCCGAGATGATAGCACATTGTGAAAAATGTTGCTATATGTATTTTATTGTGTCACATTGTCTCACCACAGGGCGGCAATGTATGTTGTTTTTTGTCTCAGGAGAAGGAAAAGGGCAATGTGCGGCGCCGCCTCGGAGGCCGGATCAGGCCCTTCAGCGCCGGGCCGGATGGGCGGCGCGTTATTCACCCTCCGCCAGGTCGCGGTAGAGAATCTCTATCTTCTCGATCAGATCTTCCAGGGAAACCGGCTTCAGCAGATAATCGCTGGCGCCCGATTCCAGGCTCCTGAGGCCCGCTTCTATCGAGGCATGCCCGGTAAGCAGCACCACTCCGATCCGGGGATGGCTTTCCTTGATCTCCTTCAGGAAATCCACGCCGTCACACTCAGGCATCATCACGTCCAGGACTACGACATCAACCGGCTCCCTGTCCAGTTCCTCTGTGGCGCGGAGGCAATTGTCCGCAGTGAGGACGTGATAGCCGCGGCGGGTCAGCCGTTTGGCTGTGATATCCAGAAAATCGTGCTCGTCGTCAACCAGCAGGACCGTTTTCTTCTTTTTCATTTTCATCGACGCGACTCCCGTCAGTTGTCCCGGGCAGATTCCTTGATTATGCTGGCCAGGTCCTTTTCTATCATCCGCCGGTAATGCCATGCCATGTCCTGCTCTCCCATCACCATGTCAAGCTGCCTCGTGTGGATAAGCAGGTATCCCAGCACTTTCAGCCGCTCCAGCAGATATCCCTTCGGTTTCCTCTCTATCCGCGCCGTGAGGGCGTCCAGTATCACTTCCACGCGAAAACCGTACCGCTCCAGTATGTCCTTGAGGAGGTTTACCCGGATGAACCGGCGGCTCCTGTCCGCGGCGCCGCCCCGAAACTGGAAACTCACATAGTTCTCGGTCAGCATCGGACCGGTATATGCTTCCGCCAGAGTAAAGTGATAACCCAGCCGCATGCTCAGGTTGCAAAAGTTCTTCGAAATCAAAAAATAGTTCTTCGCTCCCATTGAAGCCCGCACCGCGGGATCAATTCTGGGATCCATGGTGGAACGGAACAGGATCGAGCCTAACCCTTTCAGGCTTACCGCCGGCGGGCCTGCCCAGCGCTTGGCGGTCATGCCTTCCCAGATGGCGAGCATCGGCTCCGAGACGATATCCTCAATAAAGACAAATTTCTCCCGGGGGTCGAACCCCGGCCGCAATCCGTCCTCAAGATCGATAACCCACCACCTGAGCGGCATATCGCCGCTCAGCTGTTTGGCGGATTTTGGATCGAAACCGGTCTTCTCGCCAAACAGGAACATCTCCGTCACCGCTTTCTCGTGGCAGAAGCGGGTGATGTCATGCAGCGTCCGGCAATGAGCCGGAGCAAAGAAGGGTGATCCGGGATCGGTGAGGTTGAGGGGAATTATCCTCTCCGCGACCTCTTCCAGAAGCCTGTAAACGGGGCTGTTCGCCATCAGGTTGACAGGTTGGGATAGTCTCTTGAGAACCCTCTCGTTGCGTCCCGGGTAAAGGCAGCCACGGTCGGCATCCAGGGTCACCCTGTCGCCGTTTCCCAGAGTCCGCGCCGCTCCTGCCATCCCGAATACCGCAGGCACCCCAAACTCCCTGGCGACGATGGCCAGGTGGGTGGCGGCGTGTCCGGTTTCGCTGACGACAGCAGCGGCGCGGTTCATGAGCGTGGCCCATTCCGGCAGGGGCTGTTCCACGACGAGAACAGCCCCCTTCGGGAATTCCAGCAGGTCGACATTGGTGCGGACCACGAAGACATCTCCGCAAGCGGCGCCCCCTTGCACGGGCAGGCCGCCGGACAGGAGAGCCGTCTCGCCGCAGGCTGCAGGCGCCGGCTCTGCGGATCCTCCGGCCGTCGGAGCCAGGGGACGGCTCTGGAGGATGACCAGCTCTCCCTCCCGGTCGATTGACCATTCGATATCCTGCGGCGCGCCAAAATGGTCCTCCAGCCTCAGAGCGGCCCGGGCCAGCTTCCGGAGCTGCTCCAGATCGAGCACCGGCTCGCGGTCGCCGGTCTCACTCAGGAGCACCTGGTTGGGATCGTCGCGGCTTACCCGGTAAAAATCAGTGCGGGCGCTCCCGGCAACGACCGGACCGCCCAGGCCAGGCGCCGCGTTGATCTCCATCCACGGGCTTTGCCATTGCCGCGGAGAGCGGGAGAACATGACGCCACTGCAGACCGCGTCCACCATCGCCAGGCAGCCCACGCTCATGATCACGTCCTGATGACGAAAACCCCTCTGGTGACGGTAGACGATCGCCTGGCTCTGGTACTTGCTGGCCACAATCTCCTTGTAGGTATCAAGGATGAATTCTTCACTGACGTTGAGCTGGGTCCGGTATTGGCCGGCGAAGGACACGCTCTGGCTGTCTTCCCCCACGGCGCTGGAGCGCATCGAAACCAGAACGCCCGGCCCGGTCTGTTTCACAAGTTCCCGGTAGCCCTCCTTTATGGCGCCCGCAATCTCCGGGGGGACAGGAGCGCTGCTTATCAATTTCTGAATCTGGGCGCTGGTGGTGTAGAGCTCTTCGAGATCCTCTATATCAAGCGTCTTAATCAGCCGATTGATCTCGTCCTTGAGGCCGCTGGCCCGCATGAAGCGATGGGTGGCGGCGGCGGTGATGACAAAGCCGGGCGGCACGTTCAGGCCTACACGGTTGCTAACCTCTCCCAGGTTTGACATCTTGTCCCCGACCAGGTCCGTGTCATCGCGGCCTATCCTGTCCAAAAAGAGGACAAAATCTCCCTTGGGGAATGGGGGCTCGCGGGCGATAATCTCGTCTATCTCCGCGGTAATGCGGCTGAAAGCATCATTGAGCGAGGCGTACCTGCCGCCAGATAATTCCTGCAGGGAATGGACCATCTTGAAGACGTTTACCGACAGGGCAGTGGAGTGTCCCCGGACGAACGACATGCCGAACGGCCGTCCCTGCCGCAGCACTTCCTCGATGCCGGCCATCAGCTCCAGAGCGGCATTGTTTGCTGTCAGCAGCGACCGGAAGCTGCGATAGTGGCTTCTGAAGGCCTCCTCGGCAGCGGCAGGGTCGATTCTGGCATCGGAGATGCCGATGAGTGATTTGAGTTTGCTTAAGGCGCCGTTCTGTTTCATGCCGCGACCATCGCCGGTTTTACGGTAACAAGCGACCCCCTCCTTCATTCATCTTCGGAGGGGGCCACATGAAAACGGCCTTCTGCTTTTTTACCGGTACTAGTGCTCCAACCTGAGGCCCCATCCCTCGAACATGAAGAGCAGGGAGTATCCATACCACACAGTGTACAGGATGTAACCTGCCAGAGACAGGATTATCAGGGGAGCTTCGCTGCTGGCACTCTTGGGGGTGATGCCGAAATAGTTATAAGACGGCTCCACTGCTTTCTCCAGGAGCTCATTGACGACGTTCGACGCCTCGAACTCGCCCTGCCTGGTCAGGTCCCTGGCGCCCTCATCCAGCGCCGTCCACCAGTCATTCATCACGTGCCTCTCGTCGTACCCGTATCTGGACGCCAGCGCCGCGCCTTCACCATCGAACATCGTCTGTGAGTCATCAGCAGCTCCCTCCAGCAGGATGCCGAGGTCGGTTTGCACCTGGAGCTCCTGCTCGCCTGTCACGGCAGCGCCGTTTTGTTCGAGCAGTTGCCTGATCCTCTCTGTCTGCCCCTCGTCCTTCCCCTCGGTGGTAAAGCTTACCTCTTCGCCCACCACGGTTTCCGCGGTCTCCCGGGCTTCGGGAATGTACTTGGCCACCGAGGCCATCGAAACGGAATTGAACAGGTCGTCAGTGACATTGAGGATGTTCCTGCCCTCGCCGAACACCGGACTCATCATGATGGCGAAGCTGATCCAGAAAGCTGCTTGCAGAACCAGCCCCAGGGTGAACTCTTTCTTGTTCCTGATGCGACTCATCCTATCCCTCCTCCGTGACCGCGGGATGGCCAGAGATGTGACCGCCCTCGTCCTCGTCCTCGCCCTTCAGCGTGGAGATGTTGCTGAAGAACGACTTGAATACCCATATGGCAAACATGGCGATGACAGAAAAAAAGATGACAACACCGACAGTGTTGATCACCTTGGCCATTTCAGACGAGATGCCTATCATCTCCATCTTTACCAGCTTGTCCGGCAGGGCGAAAAGACGGTTTGTGAAGCCGGCGAGAATCGTGATGGCGTAAAAGCCCCTGATTACCGAGCCGGCGACGACCTTGGTGACTATGGAACCGATCTGAACCCCGACCAGGGACCCCAGCAGCATGCCCAGGGCCAAAGTGTAGAAGACAAAGCCATAGATGGCGTACTGGCCCAGGCTGGCATAGCCCGCGGTGAAAATGATCTGGAATATGTCAGTCCCCACCGTGGTGGCCGAGGACACGCCCAGGACATACACGAATATGGGGAAGGTCAGGAAGCCGCCGCCCACGCCCATGATCGCGGCGGCCAGGCCCACCACGGCGCC
This sequence comes from Thermoleophilia bacterium, assembly GCA_014859345.1. Classification (GTDB taxonomy): domain Bacteria; phylum Actinomycetota; class Thermoleophilia; order BMS3ABIN01; family BMS3ABIN01; genus Kmv30. The sequence continues at coordinate 13,118 of JACUUL010000019.1, read as the reverse complement.
GCTCATGACCAGGAACACGGACGAGATCCTGCGACCGCCGGGGGTGACTCCCTGATCGAACCTGATCATCGGCGGGATCTTGATCTTCTGGAGCTTGTCGGCCAGACCGGTCATGTCATCATCCTTGGGCCTGACGCCGTCGGAATGGTCCTCGAAGGTACGGGACGCTTCTTTCATGGATTTCCTGGATTTAAGGAAGTCCGTCATCGCGTAGGTTCCGAGGAAGCCGAGCATCAGCACGTAAACCAGCGTGATGAAGAGGTCGCTCAATACCGGGTTGGCGTCGTAGAGCGACCGGTTGAGATACCCGCCCACGGTGGCGCCGCCGATGGAGCCCACCAGAAAGGCGATAGCCAGCACGAATGAGATGTTTCCCAGCTTGCGGTGCAGCACGCTGCCCATGATCGCCTTGGCGAAGATATGGAACAGGTCGGTTCCCACCGCCAGGATGCCCCTGACTCCGGCGCTCATCAGCGCCGGGGCGATGACAAAGCCGCCGCCGGCTCCGATGCAGCCGGTAATCAGACCGGCAGCCATGCCCACGCCGATCGATATGAAGAATATCTTAAGCGAGTAAAAAGCCGGGCTGTATGGCTCCTTGTCTCCGAGGATTTCAGGCAGGGCCGTGGTGATCTCCTGCGCGTAGGCGATGCCGCCCACGATGATTGGCAAGAACATCAGTCCCAGGACAAACAGGCGCCTGCGGCTTCTGACGATGTTGTTGCACATCTGAACATCCCACGCCGCGTAAGCGCGGGCGCTCATCATCATCATGCTCCCAACCGCTCTAAAGATGTTCATTTCCCTCCTCTATTCTGTTGATGTTTTCACTTGCCCTACGTTCTTGCTTCACCCTGGCAGAGCCCGGCTTGCTCGCTGGAAGCTTCCTTCAGCTTCTCATACAGGGTTTCCATCTCCACGGGCTTTATCAGGTAATCAAAAGCGCCGCATCCCAGCCCCTCGCGGCCCGCTTGGGCTGAAGCGAAGCCTGACAGGATGACGACTCGCGCGCGGGAGCCGAGCTTCCTGATCTCCCTGAGCAGGTCATTGCCGTCGCCATCAGGCAGCTTCATGTCAAGCAGAACCACGTCGAAATCATGGTGCGTGATCTTTTCCATGGCGTCCCGGCCGCAGTGCACACCGTCGCACTCCACGCCCCTTCTTCTGAGCCGCTTGAGGAGCGTTTCGACGAAATCAACCTCGTCATCGACGACCAGAACGCTGAACTGACTCATTTTTCCTCACCTCTTTTCTGTTCTGTATCTTGCCCGCCGGCGGGCAGCCTCACCGTAAAGATGCTGCCGCCCTCTTTCCGATTTCTTGCCTCTATCTCACCACCGAGCTTGTGGATGATATGGTAGGAGATCGACAGCCCCAGTCCGGTCCTCTTTCCTGCCTTTGTAGTAAAAAAGGGCTCGTAGATCCTCTCCAGTATTTCATCCGAAAGGCCCGGACCGGAGTCGGAAAATTCAGCCGCTACCATGCTGTTTGCGGTGTGAGTCCTGATGGTTATGGTGCCGTCCCGCCCGATGGCGTCGATGGCGTTGTTAAGGATATTCAGCAGAACCTGCTGCAGCTGGGTCGGATCCGTGGTGATCGCGGGAAGGTCATGCTGAAACTCCCTTTCGACGACGATTTGGTTCCTGTTCGCCTCGTTTTCCAGGAAGGTGATCGTCTCCTCGATCAGATCGTTCAGGCTCGTCCTGGCCAGGGGAGCTTCCGCGGCCCTTGAGAATCCCAGCAAGCGATGCGTGATGGTTTTCGCCCTGTTCACGTGGGCGCTTATTTTTTTTAACGCTTTCCGGTATTCTTCGAGATTCTCCACGTTTTGGGGGTTTTCGTCCTGAAGCAGTTCGCCGATCCAGCCGGCCTGGTTCTCGATTATCTGCAGGGGATTGTTGATCTCGTGGGAAACGCTGGAAGCCAGCCTGCCGATAAGCGCCATCTTCTCGGCTTCAAGCACCCGGTTGTCGAGGGCCAGCCGCTCGATATCAGCCTCCCTGAGGCGGTTGACCATGGATGACGTGATCAGCGCGGCGACCGTGACGATCGCGATGAAAGCCAGGCCGATCAGGATAACGGCCCGGTTCCTGGCGCTGTTGAACTCAGCCAGGGAGCTGTTGATGTCTTCCTTGAGGACCAGCACCCAGTCTCCGCTCTTCAGGCTGGTGGTAGCGTAAATGAAATCGCCGTCGTGGCGCACTGTGGGGTCGCCCCCGGCAGGAATACCATTCAGCGGAAAGGGCAGCCCGGCGAACTCCAGCCGGCTTGGGGTCTGCAGCTCGCCTCCGCGGTTGAGGATAAAGGCGTCTCCTCCGGGACCCACTTCTGCGGTGGCCAGCAGCGCGTTGAAACTGTCGGAATTGACCGTAGCCCTGAGGATGAAACTTCGCGAAGGGTCGGCAACCGCCACGATGAAATGCGGCTCGCCGCGAAATCCGCTGAAGATGTCGCTGATATAGCTGCCCTGGCTCATCACCTCGGCAAACCAGTCGGCCTGCGAGTAGTTCCTTTCCGCCAACTGGGTGCTGTACGGTCCCACGTAGGCCAGATGGGAGCCTGCGGCGTCTATGGCGCCGAGGTCCGTGATGACGCCGCTGCTGTTGGTAGCGTTAAATACAGTTTCGAGGTTATCCTGACGGCTCAAATATTCGGGCGTATACAGGTTCATCAGGCTGTTGATCAGGTTATCCTGGTTATTCAGAAAAAGGTCGATCGTCTCCCTGCGGCTGTCGGCGAGGTTGGCGAGCTCTCGCGACGTCTCTTCAATCCAGGAGTTCTTGTAGTAACGGAATGAAAAAAACCCGATGCCGATCAGAGGGATGACCGACACCAGGGTGACCACCATGATAAAAAGCGCCTTTTGCCGCGAGTAGTAGGCATGCCGCGACTTTGGCTTCAGGGCATCGTCTTTTATTGTCGCTCTATATAGCCTCATCCCGTTTATCTCGCGGCCACCCTCGCCACGCGCCGTGTCGCAGGGCGCGGCCTCAGAGAACGCCGCGGTCGCCACTGCTCCCCTTGTCTCTGTCGTGATAAGCGGCCAGGATGCGCTGAACCAGCAGGTCCATATCCACCGGCTTTCTCAGGTAGTCGAAAACACCCAGCTGCCAGGCCTCGATCTCGTCGAGATCATTGCCGTGGCCCGTATGAACAATAACCCTGACGGACGGGTGGTCTTTCCTGACTCGCCTGAGGACCTCCATGCCATCCACTCCGGGCATGCGGAGATCGAGCAGCATCACATCAGGTTCCTCGGCCCTTACGAACTCAAGCGCCTGGCTGCCGCTGGTCGCTGTTTGCCCAGCCAGGTCGCGGAGCTTGAGGCGCTCCGCCAGAGCCTTGACGAATTCCTCCTCATCATCAACAAGAAGTAGCCTGATCCAGCCCATGTTCAGACCGTCAGGCTTCGCGGCTTTCTTCCGCATGCTTCCCGGTCATGATGTCCTGGGCTGTATCGAGATCGCCGCCCTCGGCAAAGGCAATCGCGGACATGGCGTCCTCAAAATGGGCCTTGTAGGCGGAACGGATTTTGCCCAGAAGGCTGTCGGTCTCGACCGGCTTTTTCAAATAATCGAAAGCGCCCAGCTTGCGGGCCCTCTCTTCGTCACGCTCGGTGCCGTAGCCGGTCAAAATGATGACCTGGACCTCCGGATGGAATTTCTTCACCCATTGCAGCACGTCGAGGCCATGGATTCCGGGCATCTTCAGGTCCAGGACCATGACATCAGGCTCCTCGTCGGACATCGCCTCCATGGCCTGCTCTCCGTCGAAAACGGGGCTGCTGTCCACATCCCTCATCTGCAGCCGCTCTGAAAGTGTCTTTACAAATTCTTCCTCATCGTCAACCAGCAGTACCTTTATCTTGCCTTTTCTTTTTTTCATGATGCCCTCTCATTTCTTTCTGGAGCTGGACACTTAACCGGCCTTTCTTACCGGGTCCGCTGTTTGGAAGAACTCTTTTCGCAGTGCCGCCGTTGCGCCTTCGTAGAACATAATAAGACATTATGAAACTCTCAAGTGCGGTAAATCTATATGATAAACATTATAAAATCAAGCAAAAATTGAAATTTTCTGGAAATTTTTAAAAAAAATTTCATGTATTTACTTTAAAAAGATGAGTTTCATAATGAGACATTATAGGACACTATAGCCAAGCACGGGTCCACGGCAATGAACACAAAAAGGAGGTGGGTTTCCCGAAAATCGCCTGCTGAAAAGCCGTTAACCGGCTGTCAGCGGCCTGAGTATCACTCTCATGCCAGGGAGGCCTGAGGTCGTGCTGCTCTGCTGGACGGAACAATCCAGGCGGTCCAGGCAATATTCGAGCAGGCCGGGCTCCGGAACGCCCTGACCGGATGCCTCCAGGGAATCATCCATAGCCGCATCGGCTGAGATGCTGATAACGAGACGTTCTTGTTCGTCGCGGACGGCGGATATGGCAACGGAACTGTTTTCCGGCAACCGGCAGAGGAAGGGCTCCAGCAAAGAACAGACCAGGTACTGGAGCAGGGAAGGGTTTCCCCTAAACGGAGCCGTATCGTCGCCGGACTGCGCGAACAGAGAAATCCGCCTGGCGCCGGCATGCCTTTTCAGCAGCGCCACCAGCTCCTCGAGCGCCTCATTCGGATCGAAAGAGCAAATTTCGGCATCGGCGCGATGCGTGAAGCGGTTGAGCATGTCTACCAGCTCCGCGGCTTCGAAAGCCCTCTCGCTGATGTTCCAGTTTATCTCGGTTCCCCGGGCGCGGGCCTGTCCGGCATCGACCTTGCCGGAAGCAAGCAGATCTCCCGCCAGGCCACTGTACTCCTTTATGACAGCCAGGTGATTCTGAATCTCATGCGTGGCGGACGCTACGATCCTGCCATGAAAGGCTATCATGGCGCGGCGCAGACTCTCATCCATGCCGCCCGTCTTCATTGCCGGCCGCCGGTTTTCTTCCCGGCCGCCTGTTCAATCTTGGCGGTCAGGTCACCGATGTCGACCGGTTTCAAGAGATAGTCGAAAGCTCCCTTGCGCATGCCCTCCATGCTGGTTTCGGTGGCGCCGTGTCCGGTAAGCATGATGGTCGCTACCTCCGGGTACCTGCTCCTGATCTCACCAAGCGCGTCCAATCCGTCCAGCCCCGGCATTTTCAGGTCCAGGAGAATCACGTCCGGCCTGGTTCCCGAATCCAGGACCGCCAGCGCCTCTTCGGCGCGGCTGGCAACGGTCACATTGAAGGCCCTGAGCCTGAGCCTTTCCGCCAGCGTCTCGGCGAATTCCGTCTCGTCGTCAACGAGCAGCACATTGATCTCTTTTGCTTCTCGCAATTCGCTCACATCCTTTTTCTTTTATTTTGTTCCCAATATCTCCTGCCGCTTTTTTCCATCTAATCGACCGCGTCGCAATTAACAGGAAATTCCACGATGAAGGAGGCGCCTTCGCCGGGAGGACTTTTTGCATTGATCTGGCCGCACAGTTTCTTGACCAGTCCGTAGGTGATGGAAAGGCCCAGGCCGGTGCCGCTGGTGTCATTCCTGAACTTTGTCGTAAAGAAAGGCTCGAAGATGTGGCCGATTATGTTCGACGGAATCCCGGGGCCGCTGTCGGTGATGGTGGTGCTGACCATTCCCGACTTCTCGACGGTTGTGCCGATCCTGATGAACCCGTCCTTGTCTACGGCATCGATGGCGTTGTTGATGATATTGAGAAAGATCTGCTGCAGCTGGCCCCGGTCGCTGATGATTGCGGGTATCTCGTCATCCAGAGACATCTCGATCCTGATATTCCTGTAACCTGCTTCACGCTCGACGAAGCTGATGACGTCGCGGATCACGTCGTTTAGCCTCACTGGCTCGGTCTTCACATCCATGCGGCGGGCGAAGCCCAGCAGGCGGTGGGTGATGTCCCGGCAGCGTTCGACTGCATCGGCCGCTCCCTTGGTCAGGTCAAGAAAACGTTCCTTCTCGCTGAAAGTGCTGGATTGCTTGGTCAGGTCCTGGATCAGCCCGATCTTCTCGGTGATGATTGCCAGCGGATTGTTGATCTCGTGAGCCACGCCAGCCGCGAGCTGCCCGACGGAAGCCAGCTTGGCGGTGTGCTGGGCCTCGGCCAGTATCTCGTCCCTGCGGGTATCGGCCTTGACAATCATGTTTATCATGACCCGGGTTACCCGGAATATGATATAAAGCGCCGCCGCCGCGCACAGGAAAACTATGCCGAACAGCTGCATTCTGAACTGATTCCAGCTATTTCCGTGCACGAGGCCCTGCCTCTCCAGCACGAGAATCCACGGCAGCCCCTCTATCTGGGTTTGGGCCATCAGCTCAGGTGAGCCGCTTTCTTTGGTCTCCTGAACCGTTACATGATTGAGAGCGGCCAGAGGCCCGCCGTAGGGGTCGCCGACCGAGCCGTGATTGTTTGAACGGGTTCTGAGGGTGCCGTCCTGTCCCACCAGGAACATGTCGGTGGCGGCGTCGGTATTGATGGTGGTGATGAATCCCTTCAGATGCTCCGCGTCAATGCTGGCCCTCAGCATCCAGTAGCCATCCGACCCCGGGACGCCGTTCGTGACGCTGACCACGAAATGAGGGCTGCCGCGGTAACCCGTGAATATGTCGCTGACATTGGATTTGCGCGAGTAAGCGTTCTGGAACCAGTCCTGGCCCGAATAATCGACCCCCTGGAAGGGGAAAGGGCCCACATAAGCTTTCTGGACGCCATTGACGTCCAGAGCGCCCAGGTCCACCACCCACCAGTACTCGTTGCGCAGTCGCGCAAACAGGGTCTCCAGGTTGTCCTGCTCGAACAACTCCCCGTATTCATAACCCTGGGCCACCACCAGCATCGTTGATAAAGTCTCATTGATATGGTATTCAAACGCCTGCTTGGCGCTTTGGGTGTCCAGCGTCAGCTTGTCCCGTGTCTCCTGGTTGGAAAGACTGCGATACTGGTAGAAGCTGATCGTAGTCGCCACCGCCAGCGGAACAATCACCGCTGTCGACATGACCGTGATGAACAGCTTCCACATGTAGGCATAGCGCTGCCTCCGGGTGAGCTCCGCTCCCGGCGCGCCAAACCACGACCTGAAAATGCGGGTGACGAGTCTCACGAGCCGTCCTCCTCATTGGCCGCTCCCGGCAGGATGGCGTCCGGCTTCAGCTTCGCGTTTGCCAGCAGTTCCAGCGCCTCGGCATACGGGCCGATGACGCCGTCGACAACGGATATCTTCTTCCAGCTCAGGTAGTCGTAATGCATCTCGTCGATGCCGCCGCATAAAACCACATCGACTGATTCTCGAACCGCCAGGGTGCAGAACTCGTCACCAGAGGGTTCGGAAAGGAGCAGATGCCGGGGCTCATCCGGAACGGAGCCGTCTGTCACCTCGGCGATGATCGCCTCCACCGCCAGGTCGAACCGCGGAGCGATTTCGTCACGGGTTATGGCAATGAGTACCTTCATGACTCTATCCTGTCCCCGCTATATCCATTTTTTGCCCTGCGCCTCCGCGGCGCTGTTCTAGATTCCATGCTGCCTCAGTTTCCGGTAAAGCGTGCTGCGGGCCCAGCCGAGCTTCTTAGCGGCTTCGTTTTTTTTGCCGCGCGCCTCCCGGAGCGCATCGATGATCATCTCCTTCTCGACGTCGTCCCACCTGAGTGCCTTGCCGCCGGCATTGCCGGGTCCGGGGGCAACTCCTGCATGGGGGCGCAGGCTTTCCGGGCTGCGCAGATATTCCGGGAGATGTTCCTTCGTTATGGACTCTCCCTGGCTGAGAATGAGAGTATGCTCGAGCATGTTCCTGAGCTCGCGGACATTTCCCGGAAAGGAATATGCTTTTAGCTCTCCCAGCGCCTCGCTGTCCAGCTGGGGCGTTGCGGCGCCTTTGGAGAAATGCCTGATGAAATGATCAATGAGGAGGGGAATGTCTTCTTGTCGCTCCCTGAGCGAAGGCAGGCGAAGTCTCAGAACATTCAGACGGTAATAAAGGTCTTCCCGAAACAGGCCTTCCTCCACCAGCGCCTTGAGGTCCCGGCTGGTCGCAGCAATTATCCGGACGTCGACTGCCACCTTCCTGGTGCTGCCCAGAGGCGAGAATTCGCCATCGTCCAGCACGGAAAGCAGCTTGGCCTGCATCGACAGGGGCATGTCACCGATTTCGTTGAAAAAGATCGTGCCGTGGTCTGCCAGGCGCAGCATCCCCTGCCGCACTCGCTCGGCGCCGGCGAACGCTCCCGGGGCGTGGCCAAACAGCTCTGATTCAAGCAATGATTCCGGCAACGCCGCGCAATTGACTTTTATGTATGGATATCCGGCCCGCTTGGAAGCCTTGTGCACTGTCTCCGCGAGAGAGCCTTTTCCGGTACCGGTCTCCCCCTCGATCAGCAAAGACGCGTCCGTAGCGGCGAACACCGGCATCTTCTCGGCAATCTCGCGCATTTTGGGATTAAGGCTGAGCTCGGCGTCGAATTCCCCCATGTGGGCCCGCTCCTCCTCGAGATAAGCGGTATGGGAAAGGTCCTCAACGACCACCATGGCTCCCAGAAGATCGCCATCCCGCCCTTCGACAGGTGAGATAGTAAAACGTGCCGGCGCGATCTTGCGGTTGCGGTCCAGGACATTCCCTTCCTGGGAAACGGTTTGTCTATCCTCGAGGACAGCCTTGAAGAAGCGGCTGAAGGGGCGCAGATTGCTCCTGATGACGAAATCCGCGCCGATGCCCGCAACCTCCTTCAGGCTGCGCCCGGTCATGGCTTCGCCCTGCCGGTTCATGGCTCTGACGGAGAGAGCCGGGTCAACCAGGAGAACAGCATGGGGAATGCCGTCCAGAAAGACTGATAAATCTACATCCTGAAACATAATCAGCCATTATTATACACTTTAAGACTCGGGAAGATGCAACATTTAGAATCAATAGTTGACAAAGAAGGACTTCGGCTGGAAAAACAGGTTCAGCGACGTCAGGCCGTCGGAGGATAATGCCGCGCCATTCTCAGATATCGGTAATCCCAAAAATCAGAGATATTTCCAGAACCAGTATTTCTCAAAAGCGACTTTTTCCAGATGAAGCAGCCTGCCGGGCTTTTTTGCCTTCACTACAGGTTCCGGGTCGGCATAAAAGTTTCCCCTGGCGTATCCGGCCGTACCGTCGCCTACCTCCAGAAAGCAGGATCCCTCGCCGCCGTAGGGTTTGGGCGCGGGTTTGCCCTTGATGGCGGCTGCGATCTCGTGAGCGACCGTCTCGGCGTGCTTATGCGCGAAAACACCCGCCTTGGGGAGCATCTTGGCATTGGGAAGCTTGATTGCGGCGGCGTCGCCGATGACATAGAGATTCTCATGGCTGGTCGCCAGGGTGCCCGGCTCCACCGGCACCCATCCGCCCTCGCCGGTGAGGCCGGCTTCCCTGACCACCTGGGCGCACTTGTGCGGCGGCACGTACAGCAGGAGGTCGAACGGCACCGGCTCGTCATTTTCCAGCAATACCGATTTTTCCTCCGGATCTATGGCTGTAATGGTTGAACCGGACCTGAATTTTATCCCCATCGGCTCGATCATGGAGAGCACCGCCCGGCCCATCATGGGACCGGCCACCGGCATCGGCTGCGGCTCCCAGGTGACTATCTCGATCTCGGACCGCTCCCGGACGCCGCTTTTGCGGAGCATTTTGTCAATGATCATTGCCATCTCATAGGGCGCGGCGGGGCATTTGTAAGGCATCCTCGTGACCGCGATGACAACACGGCCTCCGCTGAACTCGCGCAGTTTCCGGTGCGCCTCGGTCAATCCATCGGTGGTAAAGAGGTTGACGCCCCCCCGGCTGAGGCCGGGAACCGCCCCCGGGTCGAGATCGGCGCCCAGGGAGACAACCAGGTAGTCATATCCCATTTCCTTGCCGTCCACATCCACCTTGCCGGCCTTGGGATTGATGGCGGTAACCTCCCCCCGGGTGAAGCCTATTCCCTTTTTCTGAAGGGCGGAAAGGCTCTTTTCAACCTGGGAGGCGGTGCGCTTGCCATTGAGGATCCAGACATATGAACCGGTGAAGCTGTGCGCCGGCTTCCTATCAATAAGGGTGACACGCTCGTTTTTTAGCAGATGATGCAGCTTGTTTGCCGCCACCACGCCGCCGATGCCGCCACCGAGCACCATGATTGTCTTGCCTGGCATTGGGTTTTCCCTCCCTAGCGGTTCAAGTCCCGTCGTAATTTCTCCGCCGCAGCCGAGGGCACATTCAATAGGCGGCTCAGAAAGAAATTACCTTGTCGCTCTCTCTCACCCAGCCGGCCAGCTGCATCATGGTGCCCTCCGATATCCCTTCGATGAGGTCCTCGCTTGTCATGCTGCAGGCTTCCAGGCAGATCCCGCAGGCCTTGACCTGGGCCCCTGCTTCCAGAAGTCGGAGGATGATTTCCTCCAGATTGGGATAATCCCCCGGGGGCTTCTGGTTCTGGCGGCCGGCGTCCACGCCTCCTTCCATGAGAAAGACGTTCACGTCCATATCGACCAGGCACGCCTCCGCCAGCCGGAGCCCGTTCCAGGCCAGGTCCCGGCCCTCATAGGGACGCTCGTTTATAACTATCGTGACTTTTGACATCGACCCACCTCCCAATTTGCGGGGCGCCTGGTGAGCCCCTTGTTACCCTATCCGTCGACCGTGCTTTGCTTGAGCTCCTTGACCAGCTCCTGAACGCGTTCGGCATTTCTGGCGAACCCGCTCACCACTTCGCCGCCTACGATCATCGTAGTCTTTGTCTTCAGGCCGGTCCTCTCAAAACACTCTTCCGGCACTCCCGGCTCCTCCAGGCGGCGCTCGATAAACTCCACTTCATTTAGCGTAAAGAACTCTTTCGCCTTCTCACAGTCGTGTCAGGTTGAGCTTGTGTAGATGATTACCGGTTCGCTCATCTTCCCTCCCTGGGTTCGCGAATTTGCGGTTACAATTTCCTTCCGGATCCTTCTGCCCCGGCGGCGGTCAGGCCGGCCACGAATTCCTGGTCCTCCCGCAGCCTTTCCACCAGGACTTCCTTCATGGTGTCCATGGCCCTGAAGATCTTGGTATTGGACACAGAATAGAAAATATTCGAACCTTCGCGCCTGGAGGCGACCATTCCTTTCTGGCGCAGGAAAGCCAGGTGCCGCGAAACATTCGTCTGCGGCAACTCCGCCAGGGCCGCCAGCTCGCTGACTGACCTCTCTCCATCCCGGAGCAGGTTGAGAATCTCGATGCGCTTGGGATTGGTGAGCACTTTGCAGATCTCGGCATGCATCTCGTATAGCTTTCTGTTGATTTCGTCACTCATAAAGAGTAATTTCGATATGCGTATATTTGCATATGTGAACGATATGCCCAAATTCTGATCCTGTCAAGAGCCGCGCCCGTTCGTGGCGCCCCGACTGCTTTACTCCTACTCTGCCGCGTGTTCTATCTCATCGCCAGGACTCGGATGATTGCCGGCAGAAAGACCATCGTCAGCACCGCGCTGAGCATCATGATCGATATGATGAAGACACCCACGGTTATGTACGGTGTCAGGGCCGCTAAGATCATCACCGAGAAGGTGGCGGAAAAGAGGACCGCATTGTTCGGAGTTAAAGTCGGCCTACAAAAACCTGGCCAGAAAGCAGCATCCGGACGCTGGCGGCACTGATGCGGTCATGAAACGACTCAATGAGGCCTACGCGCTTATTTTGAGCTATTGCGAGGAATATCCCATATCGTTCAGGCAGGAAGCAGGAGGTTATGTGGAAAGCTGTTACGACTTCCAGGTGAAACGCTTCTACGAGAATTTCTTCCTTTAGAGCGGCCGTGTTTCGGACGTGGCTTTAGCGCAGGCGCTCCCCGATAAGCTGCGCGGCCCGCTCGAGTTCCTCTCTGCTCGTCCACCGGCCAATGCTGAAACGCACCGCGCCAAAACCCCGTTCCGCGCCGATTCCCATGGCCTCCAGCACCGGTGAAAGCGTCTGCGAGCCATGATGGCAGGCCGAGCCGGTGGAAGCGCAAATCTCGGGAATCCGGTCAAGCAACCCGGCCGCGTTGATACCGGGGAAGCTGACATTGAGCGTGTTCGGCAGACGCTCTTCAGGATGGCCGTTTAACAAAACCTCCCCCACTTGGTCCTCCAGCATCTGCTGGAATTCATCCCGCAGTCGGGCCAGATCCCGCATCCGCTCTTCCGGTGAGACTGCGGCCAGCTCGCAGGCCCTCCCCAGCCCGGCTATGCCGGCCACATTCTCCGTGCCTGCCCGGCGGCCGTTTTCATGCCCGGCGCCGTGAATGAGACTCTCGAGCACAGTGCCTTCACGCACGTAGAGGGCGCCCACCCCCTTGGGTCCGTAAAGCTTGTGGGCGGCGACTGTCAGCAGATCCACTTTCAGTTCATCGACCCGGACCGGTATCTTGCCCACGGACTGGGCCGCGTCGGTATGGAAGGGAACGCCCCGCTCCCGGGCTATCTCCCCGATCGCCGCCACCGGCTGGATCGTGCCCACCTCGTTGTTCGCGTGCATGATCGTGACCAGGATGGTTTTGTCCGTGATGGCGTCCTCGACGCCGCCGGGATCGACCATGCCGTATCCGTCCACCGGCAGCCAGGTGACCCGGAACCCCTGCCCTTCCAGCCAGCGGCAGGGATTTACAATCGCCGGGTGCTCGACGCTGGAGGTGATGATGTGGTCGCCCCGGCCGCGATCGGCCCATGCCGGACCCTTGACAGCATGGTTGTTGGCCTCGCTGCCGCCACCGGTAAAGACGATCTCCGCCGGACTGCAGCCGAGCAGGCTGGCAACCTGATCCCTGCCCCTGGCGACTGCCGCCTTCGTTTGCCGCCCATACCAATGGCCGCTGGACGGATTCCCGAAGCGATCCCGCTGATAGGGCGCCATTTCCTCGACCACCTCCGGGGCGGCCGGAGTTGTGGCGTTGTAGTCTAGATACATGTGCTCCAACGTGTCTCCTCCGGGCAACATCCTAAAATGGAATAATAACAAACAGCCGCTATCCGGTCTGCCAGGCCACCTTGATCAGGCGGTTAAAAAATGGACCGCCGCATCTTGTTTTACGCAGTCGACCATCTTGTTTGGCGCACAATCGAGTAGGGGGGTGCCTCGCGGCTACCCCCCTCTCACACCACCGGGCATAC
>JACUUL010000065.1 GCA_014859345.1 Thermoleophilia bacterium | reverse complement strand
ACGCAGCGATGATATGGAGAGAGGATACCGGGGGCGCTTCGAAGCTTCAAGTACCTCTGTTGTGACAGAATCACAGGACAAAGACTTAAGGCTGCCTTCCCGGGAGCGCGACCAATTCTTCCCCTTAACGGAGGCAGGGGGGATTCAATCATAATTGTTCCATTGAATCAATCGGCCGCAGCCGAATACTCAAGGGCTTCGGCGGTCTTCCTCGCGGCCGCGGTTAACCTGGAACGTGTTCCGCATGTCGTCGCGGTTGTGCTCGAAGTACTGCTCCGGCGCCTCGCCCCGTGCTGCGCCTCGATCATCCGCCCTCGATTAACGAAACAGGAATCTGTCATTTGATGGTGAACTCGCGGCGGCTGGCTTCCGCCTCGTTGCCGGCGAATCCGGTCGTGAGCACGACTTCGTAACGGCCGAGACGCCACTGCTCGTCCTCTTCGATCCAGAACCGGAAATCGGCGCCTTCCTCCGAAGCCGGCAGCGTCAACGAATCTATCTTCTCCATTTCGCCCGCCCCTGTATAGAACCAGGTGGCGGTGATGAGCGCACCAGTCTTCGGCACGCCGGTGGCGACGCCGGTCACGTAGATTCTCGGGTTGTGCGGCGGGAACTGGTCCCGGTCATCCCGGCAAACGCCATCATCGATCCCGTCACAGAGCTTTATGCCGGACAGGGTCGCCTGCGAATCCGCGCACCCGGCGGCAAGCGCCAGGATCGCCAGGAAGCAGACGGCTGTGGCAAGGATGGGCATACTTTTCTGGAATTGATTCTTTTCTTTCATGCTGGATTCCCTCCGTTCATTACCAGGGGCGCCGCCCGCTGTGCGGTTTTTCCAAAAGAACAAATCTGGCCAGATTTGAATCGACCGGCGCCGGAGTTTGCTTGATTTCGGCGAGAGGCGCCCCGGCCTCAAGGGCAGGGAAATCAGTAGTGCTACCCGGCCCCCGGGGGCCAGGCCCGTCGCGGCTGTCATGAACCGGCCGCTGTTATATACTTCTGACTTGTCCGGAGTCCGGAGCGCGATCTCCCGGCGCCGGCGGTCCATCTGCAACCCGATCCTCAGGAGAGTTCCACATGGCGGCAAGAATCGGCGTAATCGGCGGCTCGGGCTTTTATGAGCTGCTGAAGCATCCTCAAAGGGAGCGGGTGACGACCCCTTTTGGCGAACCCAGCGACGTCATCACCATTGGTGAAATTGCGGGACGGGAGGTCGCCTTCCTGCCCCGCCACGGCAAGGGGCACCGGATCATGCCCACCGACCTCCCTTTCCAGGCCAATATCCTGGCCATGAAACAGCTGGGCGTTCAATGGATCCTGTCGGCGAGCGCCGTGGGCAGCATGCAGAAACATATCAAGCCTGGCGATATCGTCATCCCGGACCAGTTCATCGACCGCACCCGCCAGCGCCGCTCGACCTTCTTCGGCGACGGCTGTGTGGCCCACATACCGTTTGCAGACCCGGTCTGTCCCGATCTGTCGAAGCTGCTGGCCCAGTCCGGCCGCGACACGGGCGCCACCATCCATGAGGGCGGCACATACCTCTGCATGGAGGGGCCGCAGTTCTCCACGCGGGCCGAGTCGCACCTGTACCGAGGCTGGGGGGTCGAGGTCATCGGCATGACCAACCTGCAGGAGGCCAAACTGGCCCGGGAGGCAGAGATCTGCTACGCGGTGATGGCGCTCTCCACCGACTATGACTGCTGGTATGAGGGGGAGGAGGAGGTATCCATCATGCAGGTGATGGAAACCATGGACAACAACGTTTTCAAGGCAATCGAGATCGTAGAGACGGTACTGCCTCGCATCCCTGAAAAAAGGGAATGCATCTGCGCCTCCGCCATGGAGTACGGCATCATCACCGCGCCTGAACTTATTCCAGCCCAGACAAAAGAAAAGCTGAAGGACATCATCGGAAAGTACGTGTAAGCAAAGCTGAACCGAAGACTATCCCTTGAGCAGGCTATTTCGTTCATGCATTGAATCATGAGCATCGCGGGCGCGGGCGCTGTCATCATGCTGCGGATGCGGCCTCGCCGGGTGACAAACCCCGCCGCGCTCTTTAAAATGACTAGGTTCGACGGCAAATTTCTGCCGCGCAGGAACGTGTAACCGAGGAGGTATTTTGTCGATTCTGGTAGTTGGCTCCATCGCCCTCGACACGGTTGAAACTCCATTCGGACAGGTGGAAGAAGCGCTGGGGGGCGCGGCGGTTTATTTCTCTTATGCCGCCAGCTTTTTCAACCGGGTACGGATGGTGGGGGTCATCGGTGAGGATTTCCCGGAAGAACATATCAGGCTTCTGGAGGGTCGCGACATAGATTTAAGCGGTCTGGAGAGGGGCAACGGCTCCACTTTCCGCTGGGCCGGACGTTACGATTACGACCTGAACGAGGCCCATACCCTCGACACGCAGCTGAACGTTTTCGAGCGCTTTGCGCCGGAGATCCCCGAGGAGTTCCGGGACAGCGACCTGGTTTTCCTGGCCAACATCCAGCCGGATCTGCAGCTTAAAGTGGCCGAACAGGTCGGCTCGCCTCGCGTGATCGCCTGCGATACGATGAATTTCTGGATCGAGGGAGCCTATGACGCGCTCAGGGAAACGCTGAAGAAGGTAGACATCCTGGTCGTCAACGACGCCGAGACGCGTGAGCTGGCGCGCGAACCCAGCCTGGTCAGGGCGGCCCGGAAGATCCTCGGCTGGGGGCCTGAAACGCTGGTGGTTAAAAGAGGCGAGTACGGGGTGCTGATGTTCAACCGGCACTCTGTGTTCTCGGCGCCCGCTTATCCGCTGGAGGACGTATTTGACCCGACCGGCGCCGGCGACAGCTTCGCGGGGGGTTTTATGGGATTCCTGTCGACGCAGGAGGAAATAAACGAATCCGCCATCCGGCAGGCGATCGTGTTCGGTTCGACGCTGGCCAGCTTCAACGTGGAGGATTTCAGCCTGAACCGGATGAAGAACCTCTCCATGGATGAGATTCTGGAAAGATACGCCGAGTTCAAGCAGCTTTCGCATTTTGAGGAAATAGAAACGTGATACAGTTCCTGGTCTTGCGCTCTTCCGCTTCAAGGTCGCCAGGCCAGGGCGAATCAGGCACGGAACGAAACCTGGGCGCGGGAAGCCGGCATCATGATCTGGCATAACATCAACTTCTGGCGGGTAGCGTCATTCGGGCTCTTTGCCATGGTGCTTTTCTTTGTTTTTCTGGAGATGGGCGTGAAGCCCAAATTCACAATAGAGGCATCGAGCATGGAGATAGTCGAGAGTCCCGAGTATGGCGCCCTGTTCAAGTTCACGATCAGGAACGACGGCAGGGCCGGGGATGCCTACGTGAACTGTTACCTGTACCTTTATGAGCGGGGCGGCGACAAGCAATCGGACTACATCGTCCTGGGCATCGACTCCGGCCAGTCGAAATCAGGCGAACTTTTCATACCCTTAAGGCCGGGCCAGACGGTGCACGACTGGAGGGTAGAAATCCATAATTATGACTAGGGTCGTTGATTTTGAAGATCAATTTACTTTGAGTAGCCCGGCGCCGGACATGGAAATCCGAGGGAGATGACTTCGCTTGGAACTCAGGGATACGATCCTCATTTCCCCCAAGGCTTTCGTCACAGCCATGAATGAGCTTCTGGAAATGAGGTCATGTCCCCGAGTTTGCCGATGAGGACCGTGCCCCGGAATCCGCGGCGCGGCGGCAGACGGGCCGCGCCTGTCAAATCCATCCGGCGGCGGCGCCTGGCTCTGAGCCTGTCCGTGCTGACGATCGGGATTCTCCTGCTGGTCCTGGGCAAAGCCTTTTCCCAGGAAACTCCGGGGCAGCCCGGAGCTGAGCCCACAATCCGCCTCATTAACGTCGAGGGCGTCATTGATCCGCTAATGGCCGGTTATGTGAACCGGCACATTGAGACTGCCGAGAGGGAGGGGTCCCGGGCGGTAATGATCACCCTGGACACGCCTGGCGGCCTTGACGAGTCAATGCGCGACATCATCAGGAAGATGACCGATTCACCTCTCCCCGTTATCGTTTACGTGGCGCCTTCCGGCGCCCGAGCCGCATCGGCTGGAACTTTCATACTCATGGCATCGGATGTTGCCACCATGGCATCCGGCACGAACCTGGGAGCGGCGCACCCCGTGGCTTTCGGCGTCGATCCCGACTCCGTCGAAGGCATGAAAATCATCAACGACGCGGCCGCTTTCATCCGCTCCCTGGCCGAGGCTTCCGGACGCAACGCCAACTGGGCGGAGCTGGCCGTGCGCCAGTCGGTATCGCTTTCCGCGGACGAGGCCCTGCATCAGCAGGTCATAGACATGAGGGCCGAGAGCAATGCCGCCCTCATCGAACAGATCCACGGTTTTACGACCAGGGCCAAGGACATCACCATCGATACCCGCGGCGCCACCACAGTCGATTCCGTCATGAGCCTTCAGGAGCGGCTCCTGCGCCTGGTTCTCAATCCCAACGTGGCTTATTTCCTCTTCCTGTACGGACTGCTGGCTATCGCGTATGAATTGACGGACCCCGGAATCGGCCTGGCCGGAGCCAGCGGCGTCATCGCCCTGCTGCTTTCCCTCTATGCCATGTACGTCCTGCCGATCAGCCTGGTTGGCCTGGCTCTGGTAATTCTGGGAATGGCGATGCTGGCCGCGGACCTGTTCGTTTCCAGTTTCGGCGCCCTCTCGGGCGGGGGTATCGTGGCTTTGATCGTCGGATCGTTCATCCTGTTTGACGCGCCCTTCCTCAGGGTTTCCCTGCCGCTCAACCTGGCCCTGGCCGGATTATCGGCGGCCTTCTTCCTGATTGCAGCGCGCAAGATAATAAGCGCCCGCCGCCAGCCTGCCATTTCCGGGCACCAGAAGATGATCGGCGAAGTTGGGCATACCCGCTCCCGGCTCGATCCCCTGGGACAGGTTTTCGTTCGCGGCGAACTCTGGAGCGGCGAGGCGCCGGAGGGTGAAATCATCGAAAAGGGGGAAGAAGTCGTAGTGACGGAGGTAAGCGGCCTGATACTGAAGGTGAAGAAGACCGAATAAACTGAATTTGCGCCTGAAATCACCTGGGTTCCCAGTGAACCGGACCGTCATTAAGTTTCCTGTCTCCTCTTCCGGGTTCCCAGGCTAAAGGGGGAACGGGGGGACCAGGAACATTTTTAAAGGAGGTAGCAATGGAATCGGGGATCGTACTCATTGGAATTCTGGCTGTCTTTCTGCTGCTGGTATTGCTGGCGGCCATCCGCATCGCCCGGGAATACGAACGCGGGGTCATCTTCCGGCTGGGCCGCCTGATCGACACCAAGGGCCCCGGCCTTTTCCTCCTGATACCATATATCGACCGCATGGTTAAAGTAGACCTGCGCATTGTCACCATGAACGTGCCTCCCCAGGAGGTCATCACCCGCGACAACGTGCCAGTGAAGGTGAACGCAGTTGTCTACTTCCGGGTGATGGAGCCCAACCAGGCGATCGTGGAGGTGGAAGACTTCATCGTGGCCACCTCCCAGATCGCCCAGACCACGTTGAGGAGCACGCTGGGCCAGTCCGAACTTGACCACCTGCTGGCCGAGCGCGACCGTATCAACCAGGAACTGCAGCGGATCATCGACGAGCAGACAGCTCCCTGGGGAATCAAGGTATCAACGGTCGAGGTCAAGGACGTGGAGATACCCCAGACCATGCAGCGGGCCATGGCCCGGCAGGCCGAGGCCGAGCGCGAGCGGCGGGCCAAGATCATCGCCGCCGAGGGCGAGTACCAGGCCGCCGAGAAGCTGTCTCAGGCCGCCGTCATCATCGCCGCCGAGCCCACAGCCCTGCAATTGCGCTACCTGCAGACTTTGATAGAAGTGGCTTCGGAGAACAACTCCACCACCATCTTCCCCATACCGGTGGACATCATAAAGGCATTCATGGAGAAGGGTTCGCGTGGCTAGATTCCGGTTCTCGCCATACATGGTAAACAGCCGACGGAAAATACATCTGACCTCGCAGGCGTGAACCGGGACCCTGAAGAATACCGGCCGCCGGACCCGCAAACCTGGGACCTGTTAACCGGGCGCCCCCCCGAAAAGCCCGGGCCGGGACCGGGACGCGTTCCCTGGACCGCGCTGGATATACTGGTCATTGTGCTGCTTGTTCCGGTCGTTCTTTTTCTGCTTTCGGCGATGCTGGGAGCCCTGCTGGGCCTGGCGTCCGCGGTAACGGATGTCGACTTGATCGATCGCTTGACCTCGCCGCTCGCCAACTCCCTGTTTTGGCTCCTGCAGTGGACCGTCACGCTGGGCATTGCTTTCTCTTATTTTAGGATACGCGGCTACAGGCTTAACATGGACGTGATCGGTTTCCGCCGGACCCGATTCTGGCCCGCCGCCGTGATGATGGTGATAGTGATGGCCGTGGCCGGCATATTGCAGGGTATCTACGTTCAGTTCATCGAGCCCGAGCAGCCGGCAGTCACCGAGCTATTCGGAGAATCGATAATCAGCTTTGTCGTGGCGATGGTGATTGTTGCCATCCTGACTCCCGTGATCGAGGAGATGTTTTTCCGCGGCATTATCCACCAGGGCCTCGAGCAGCGGTATGGCTTCTGGCCGGGAGCGCTGCTTTCCTCAGCGGTCTTCGCCCTGGCCCATATCGATCCTACTGTGTATATCCCGATTTTCGTGCTCGGTTTCGGATTCGCGTTTCTGATGTCCTACACGAAATCTGTCTGGCCCGCGGTCGCGGCCCATCTTCTGTGGAATACCCTGGGGGTGATCGTCCAGTTCTTTCCTCCGGAAATGTGAGATGGCGTTGATTGGTTCCGCTTTCCGGTTCCGGGTTAAAAGCAGATCCCTCGCTCTGCTAAGGATGACAAACCGAACCTGAGCGAATTGGATGATCGTTTAGAAATAATTATCATTTCTATAATGATGCCCGCATCCGGCGAAGGAAAAGAGTCAGTTGCTCAATGACGAATGCGGATAAGTATCCGATCGCCGCTCCTGCAAGAGCGGCTGATAGCATGAAAAGAGTTATAAACAAGAATGCAACCAAAGAGGCAGGCTCCTCAATAGACGCATAAAGATCGCTCAACCATCTAAAAAGAAAAGCCGCGATTGTCACAGGCAGTGT